>JBAUZG010000125.1:0-38064 GCA_049585195.1 Bryobacteraceae bacterium
TTCCTCTTTGGCGGCGGTCTGCGGCGGCCTCGACTATCCGGTAGCCGAGTTGCAACAGGCTTGGGATCAGATACTCTGGGCTCGGCATCACGATGCCTGGATAACGGCTACAACCCGAACCGGTAGAGACGCTTGGGCCTTTCAGGTCGCAGCTCAAACCTGGGAGGCGGAGGCAGCTTGCGATGAATTGATCGAACGATCACTTGACAAGTTGACCGGCCGGCAAGCTGCGGACGAAAATGTCCTGAAAGAGGAGAGCGTTCTCTGCGTCTTTAACACGCATGGATATGAACGTGCCGGGGTAGTCGAAGTGCCGATAGCAACTGAGATCGGGACCAAGAGTGTGCGACTATTCGACGATGCGGGAAGGGAGGTAGTAAGTCAATTCGAGGTCACCCGAAAATACATCCCGGAAACAATGAACCGCGTGCGAGGCGACGCACACAGCTCTGAGTTGAAACCCGGCGAGAGCATCGGGGCAGGCCGCCTGCTTTTTCGTTCCATCGTTCCCCCGACTGGCCGTGCTGCCTATCGGGTAAAAACCTCCGCCGACTCGAGGCGAGAGTCGCAGCCAGCCGGTGTTACAGCCAAGCGTTTGGCCGATGGCCCGGTCCTGATCGAGAGCGATCTATACAAAATGCGCATCGAGCCGGCTCGAGGAGGCATTCTCTCGAGCGTATATGTCAAAGATCTCGAAAAGGAATTTTGTGCGGCTGGTGATCGCGCCTTTCACGAATTCCGTGGTTTCTTTATCGAAGAGAAAGCCTAGCACAGCAGTACTGAGAATCCAGCAACTGTCGATATCATCGAACCTGGGCCATTGCGGGTGACGATTTTGATAACGGGCAAAGTCGCAAGCGTACCTTTTCGAAGCAGCATCAGTGTCACGCAGGGGCAGCGGCGAATCGATTTCCACACCCAGTTCCATTTTGAGGGCGACACGTGGATCGGCGACCCTTGGGAAATAGAGCCGGAGCAGCGAATGACCGGCAGGCGGCGGTCTGAGTACGACGATCGCTATAAACTGTTGGCGCTCTTCCCGGTCGCGTTCTCTCAAGAGACTATTTATAAGAACTCCGCGTTTGACGTATGCCGAAGCGAAAACGTCAACACCTTTTTCAACAGTTGGGATTCGATTAAACACAACATCATCCTGAACTGGGTTGACTTAATGGACGAGAAAGACAAAATAGGTTTGGGGCTGTTGACCGATCACACAACCAGCTATGGGCACGGAAAGGATCATCCGTTATCCCTCGTGCTGGCTTGGGGGTGGGACGGCGGATTTTGGTGGGGCGAGTGCCCACTGAACGGCATACAGGAGGCGCGATACGCCGTTCTTCCGCACAGCGGAGACTGGGAAGAAGCAGGCCTCTGGAGTGAAGTTTCCGAATGGTCAGAACCTCCGTTTGTCGCTATTACCTCTTCGCACACCGCTGTTCTGGAATCACGCGGAACAAGCCTGCTAAAAATAGAGACTCCGGGTGTTCAGCTGAGCGCGATGACCGTGAGCGGTCGTGATCTTTTGCTCCGCCTCTTCAACGCGCAGAGTGAGAAGGAGGATCATACGATCAGGTTAGGTGTACACGCGAGCTCCATCGAACTCGATGGACGTCAGGCGGCGTTAATTCATCCCGATAGGGATGCCCGGGGTGAAAAAATCCGAGTGACGATTCCGAAGTTCGGATTAGCGATGGTGCGACTTCGCGATGTAGTTGCCTGATGAATTCGAGACCACGACAACGCGAGCGCAGAGTAGCTGATCGACCGTTAGTGGGCTTAAGGGGCTCCTTCGGCATTTCACGTTCAGGACCCGAGCCGAGATACATGGATCCGATTCAATATCCAGCCTTCACCCTTCACGGGGATTCCTGCGGGTTCTCGCCTTGTAGCATCTGCGGATTTTGTTGTGGCCGAAAGGCAAAAAAAGCACGGTTACCACCGAATGAGACTTTCGAGATTCGGCTTCGGCGTTTGGGCCCCAATGCCGTGGAACGCAGCTTTTACTTTACGGTTGCGAAAGTATTTGGCTGCTTTTTCCCGTGTACTTACAGGCACAGCATCTGATTCCGCAAGTACCTGATACGCTTTCCAAAGCGGATTCTCGCACTTCAGAGAGCACGGCTGATGCGAAACGCCGCTTTATGCCGATTCTGGCTCCGATGCCGAGCGGCCTAACAGCTAAGGCGCAGAGCACACGAAGTTCGCAGCGTCGTCTGTCGGACCCGAACCTTTGTATTTCGCCACCTGAGGATAAGGACAAAGCGGTCGCGTGCGGCCGGACGGATGCGATGCGATCACGCGGTCGGGCGCCGCGCCTTTTTCAACCCATTCGTCAAGCCCACTCACCTGATCGAAGCGGAACGGACCATCTCCTCCGCCGCAATGGTTCATCCCGGGCACCATGAACAAGCGTACCGAATCGTTGACCTTCGGTCCCATCTTCTTCACTACGCTGTTGTAGTAATTTACCGTGTTCTGGGGCGCAATGAGCTGATCGTTCCAGCCGTGGTAGAGGAAGAGCTTGCCGCCGTGCGAAACGAAGTCTTTCAGGTTGGGATCGGTCGCGTTCAAGAGCTTCGCATCGAGCTTGTCGGCTTCAGCGACATCTTTATCGAAGTTGAGGGTGCGAAAATCCCAGTCCGGATTTTCAAAGAGGACGTAGCGGAAGTAGGAATCGACGATGGCGAACGGCTTCGGCCCGCCCGCAAGGAATCTCCAGCCGAGCTCGCTGCCGGGCTCCAGTCCCGGGAAGATCTGCTGGTGCGTGCGGGGATTCACCGGACCCTGGTAGATTTTGCGCGCGGCTTCGACTTCGGGCTGTGTCAGACAATCTGGTCCGTCCGCGCCTTTGCAGGCGAGCGACCCCGGATCGAAGTGGCAGCGTGTCGGATCTTCGAGGACACCATCGCTGACGCCATCGAGCGCATCGCAGGCAGCGAGCGCGGCTTTGTGTACCAGCGCGAACTTCTCTTGCCCAAGGTGGTGGGCAGGATCGGTCAGCGTGACTTCGCCCGGCCACATATCGCCGAACATCAAATGTGTCCAGTAATTGGCGGGCGCGCCGGCGATGATGCCGTCGTAGTCGCGCGGGTAGCGCTGCGCCTCCATCAAACCCTGTTTGCCGCCTGACGAGCAGCCGAACCAGTACGACCGCTGCGCGGCGTTGCCGTAGAAGGCGGCGATGATCGCTTTCGCCTTCAAGGTCAGCTCATGCTCGGAACGATAGGCGAAGTCGATCAGTTTCTCCCGATGTCCCATAGCAAATTCTGCCCCGCCGCCTTCGTGGCCCGTATCAGTTGAGGCGGTCGCGTATCCGCGCGACAGCATTTGCGCCATACCGCCGTAGTTGATCGCCCCCGACCACCCGCCATTGCCGACGGCGACCAATCTGCCATTCCAGCCGGAGGCGGGCATCCAGACTTCAATCCTGATATCCGAGTCGGCGCTAGGTTTCAGGATTGCAGTAACGCGGCAGAATGCGGGGAGGTTTCTGGGAGCCTGCGCGGGCGCACCCCCCGGAGGCGTGAAGCCTCCGGCGGGCCGTTTCTGTGCGAGCGTAACAGTCGTGTAAGGAAGATTTAGCGAGCTCAGGCCATCGCACGTCGCAGCCATTGCAACAGATGCGCACACGAATGCCGGGTCTACAAATTTGACCATGGGATTCAGCTTATCGCTGCGCGAACGCAACCACTGCATCGCCCTGCCGTGCCGAGTTTCCGGACCTGCAGCAAAGGCAGGAACGTCATTCCCGGCGTGCCGCCCTGACGCATGCACATTCGGCCAACGTAGGACAGATACGATTGAGCGAAGCCCAGCGCAGATGATGCCGAGAATACCTGCCAAGGCGGCGAGCCGGACGATGAGAGCAGCATTCCTTTGTGAAAATGCCTTTGTTGATGATGGCGCGGTAAATCAGCGGGTTAGCCAGGTCAACGCCCGCGTCGAGAATAACGGCAGTCAGAAAGAGAGCGAGAAGTCCTGCGTACGGACGAGCGAATCATAGCATGCGTCGGCCGGTTCTGGGCCTTACCTTTTGCTTAAGCACCGATGCGTCTTGCCCGAAAGAGCGCATCGAGGCAATCATTCCTCCCATGTCCCTAGCGATTGTTTTGATTCTCCAGAAACTCCACCTAAGATTACCGGCCCAACGCAAGTCCTCTTCCCCAAGTTTGCAAGCTCTATGCGTAGCCTTTCTTTAACTCGTCGAATAGCGCTTTCGGGCTGATCGCAACTTAACGCGAGGATTTAGAAATCCAGATCAGGATATGGTCGGGGCCGTAAAACAGGCTTCACGGAAAATGGGACGGATCGGGACTAGCACCGAGCCGCGGAGACGCTCAGTGGAATGCAACCCGACTTCAAAGCCACTAAGGCCGAACATTGCTAAATGGTAGGCCGTTAGTCACGGTTAATGTATACAGCGGACCTTTAAATCGTCTACGAGGTCGCAAGCGCCTCAACGGCCCGTGTGAGAGGGATCGGTCCACTGGGAAGTCGTTGTTCGAAAAAGGGCTGATAATCGGTTCCATTCTTGACCACGGCGTCGGCCACGCGAGCCATCTTGGCAGCGATCGCGGTGAGTGCCTTGCGCTTGCGGTCAGCATCCAGAGGATTGCTGCCGAGATATCTCTGGTATTTGTTGCGGAACTCATTCTCGCGCAGATGGATTGCGCGCAGGCCGGCTAACCAGAAGACCATCCGTAAACGTTTATTGCCGCGTTTGGAGAGAGTCTCCTTTCCTCGCGACTGGCCGGACTGACTCTTCGCTAGATCGAGTCCGCAGTACTTCAAGAACTGGCGGTGATGATGGAACCGCCGTATATCACCGACCTCCGCGAGAATCGTTAATGCGGTGATGGCTGCCACACCAGGCAGCTTGATCAGCCTCTGAAAATCCTGGTTCTCTGCGAGTAGTTCCTGCGCCCGCTGGTCCAGCCAACTGCGGCGATCATTAATCTCCGCATAACGCTCAAGCTGAAGACGGAACGTCTCGACAGCGGGCGAGTTCAGTTCGACCGGCAGACCAATGGAGGAAGCAGCAAGGTCGTAAATCTCTTCCAGCTTGGCGCGTTTATCCCACTTCTTTCCAACGATGTCCCACGCTTCCTTGATAAAGTCATCCCGTGTGAGTGCACGAACGGCACTAGGAAGCGGAAAGCGAATGAGGAAACGGATGAACCACTCCGATCGTGTGGAATACCAATAACGGCCGAACTCCGGGAAGTAGAGTCGCAAGTAATGCAGTAAGAGGCTATGCTGAAGGCGAGTTCGAGCCAATGTGACCTGATAGTAAGTATTCGAAAGCTCCTGCCAATCGTGGGTTCCGTGGAAGAGCGGGTCGTAATACGTCTGCACCAATCCTTGCGTGAGCATGGCAAGGATCACGCGAGAACCTTTCGGATCGTTCTTATCCCAGGTGCCATAGCGAGCTTCTCGAAAACGAGCCTGGGCCACTGACGAGATCGACACCACTTCGAAGCCCGCCTGTAAAAGACGAAAGGCTAACGGCCGATGAAAGTCTCCGGTCGGCTCCAATGCAACGCGAGTTCGGCCGGACAAAGAGGACAAATAGAGCAGCAGCTGGTTGTGATCTGCGGCGTTGTTTGCAACTTTGAAAGTTCGCTTCGCGCCGTTGATCTCATGAACCAGCACGACATTCCATTCTTTGGCAATGTCGATTGCTACCAGGTTCGCTTCTGCTGTAGAGTGCGAATGGTCAGTCATGAGGGTGATTCTCCTTAGAGAAATGAGAGTTTCTAAGGATGTTGTCACTTGAGTGACTGACCACTAAGCCCAATGAGTCAGCGGTCCCAATCAGGATGGTTCTTTGAATGGGGACTCTGTCCCCACACCCCTGGAATTTAACGCTTTCGGGCCAGAACGATAGACCCGACAGGGCGGCGATCGCCGCCCTGCGTTCCGCCACCCGGATCGGCGCTCTGGTCGCATTCCTGCGTCGCCATATCCTCCGTCCAGGCGACCATACACTATCACGGAACGACAAACAACCACCGCAAAGGCTCACACCATAGATATTGCTTGTACTACGGGCCGGAGCTGACCAGCCGGCACTTCCTGGCCTGGGCAGTAGAGCGCAAGATCGATCTGGTCCACATCGAGCCCGGCAAGCCCACGCAAAACGCCTACGTTGAGAGCTTCAACAGCAAGCTGCGCGAAGAGTGCTTGCGTGTCAGCTGGCTTCAGAACCTGTTTGAGGCGCGGCGCATTCTTGCCCGCTGGCGGCAGGACTACAACTACACAAGGCCGCACAGCAGCCTGGGCTACCGAACGCCAGCAGAGTTCGCAGCTCAAGCAAGCCCTGGAAAAGACGCAGGCGCTGCCTGCTTGGAAAACGCCTCCGGCGTTTCCCACTTCCCCAGCGCTACGGCTGCGGTGAGCTGAGTATCATCGTGTGCGGAGATTGGGGGCAGGCCAGAAGGACGGTAGCAGCAAATACGGGGACGAGGGCAGAAACTACCCATTCGCCACGAAGGAGGAACTGCTTCTATCGTCAGTCTCAATTGCATCCGCAGTCTCGGCAGGCCTGTTCGTTGGCCTGCACTGAGCCGCGACCGCATAGATGAGCTGCAAACTTCGCTGTTAAAGTCGCCTCGCTTCCGCAATTGCAAGGGTGTCAATGTATTGACGAAAACGTGCGATCTGTCCGTCTCGCACGGTCCATACGTGTGCGTAAGAGGAATCAGCACGCTTTCCTGTCGCTCTGTGAACACAGGTAAATCGGCCAAGTGAAACCACCGTTTGCCCATCCACAAGGACCTCGGAGGGAGATGGCGCGAAGCTTGCCCACTCTTGCATCAGAGGCATTAGTACCTTTGTCACCACTTGATCAGGGCCTCTGCCGTCGATCTGAAAATCGAGCATTGTGATCCATTCGATATCAGGAGCCATGAGGCTGACCAACGACTCTACGTTTCCCTGTTCGAGTGCAGCGTAGAACGCTTGCACGGTTTCTATCGGATTCTTCATGGGGTTACTCCTCTTCGAATTAGATTTCTGCCAAATCGTTCTTGTACAGATTACATGGCGGATCGTTCAGATGGGGATCTGCTGCGACCCTCGGTGGACGCTGCCATTTGTAGCCGTTGTCGAGTAGATGAATTGTCGAAGGTTCGTTGCGAGTCCATCTCTGACGGTCCATACGTGGGCGAAGGCTGAGTCTTTCCGTTCACCCGTAGGCCCGTCGATCGTCGTGACGCAGCCTAGCCAGACTACTTTCTCGCCTTCTGCTTTTAGCTCGATCGGGGAAGGCGCATAGCTTGCGCCTGCTTCAACGAACGGTAAGAGGACGTGCTCGATAACATCCGTCAAACCTCGACCTCTCAGCTGCAATGACCATCCGCCGCTGTATCTCTCTGCGAGAGTCTGAGAGATGAAAGCCGAAAGCAACGCAACTTCTTCTTTCGCAGGTTGAGACCACGGCCTGACGTCGATCCACTCAATCTCGTCTGCCAAGAGATTGCGGATAAGCCCCGTGTTGCCTGCGGAAATTGCCGCATAGATAGCGCGAACAGCATGTGTTTCCGTCGTCATTACTCTTCTCCGTTTCCGAATTCCTTCACGCGAGAACCTCGACCGACATGCCGATGTTCATAAGCTCAGCGGCTGTGATGGCATAGGGGTACGTGACTTCAGCGATGGCCGCTCTCAAGCCCTTTGTCCTTCGCCGTTCGTGAAATGGGTACTCGCCGAATTTCAGGAAAGTCCCGGAGCCGCGGGGCGCTGCCTTGCGCATCGTGTTCCCTGAATTGATAGGCGAGAGTTCGAATGCATCCGCTCTGAGCGTCTTGAGTAGAGACCTGGTCTCAAAAGCAAGAACGACACGTTTCTGCCTTCCCGCCAGCCGAGCGCCAATATGCTTAGCGAGACGATCTCGCGTTGGCCACAGGAATACCCTGCGGTTGAGCGATTCGCACCACTGCGTGGTCGTGAGGTCTGTCAGGCACTTCGAAAGAGCCGTGAGATTCATTGGAGCCTGATCGTTGATGAGAAAGTCCCCGAAGACCGGATGGCGGATAGGAATCGGTTTAGGTCGCTGCATTCGTTCGATCTGCGTGCGTTGCTCGCCCTGGATCTCACAAAGGTCTAGCAGAGCGGTCGTACTAAGAAGTCCGTGACGCCGTACCTGTTCCACATCTCGCGCCAGCGAGATGTGAAACAGAGTCGGATAAGCTCTTTCGAACTCTTCTTGCGTGATCGGCAAGGTCAACCGACCTTCTGGGCGTGGGCTTGTGCTTGGACCACAGCCTCTATTGAGCAGGGCTCTCGACGGAACCGAGCTGGCCGCTTGACGAGAGGTCCCTCACAGTTGGGACACCCGCGATCGTCACAAATGGCTCCAGGATGCCAGCATTGAAGACATCATGGCCGAGCTAAACAGGAATTGCAGTTCTGCCGCGATCTCATTCCGCAAACGCCCGTAGCTTAGGTCCCGGAAAGCTCTCGTATCTTCCTTCCAATCATTTCTCCTTCTTCGGACGAATTGATCCGATAAGCTATTCCGTTTAAGTGCTTCGACGAGCATGAATGTCGTGTCGTCGTGCCTAAGGTTGCCCTCCGCGTGCCGAACGAGAGCAGCGAGCAGGCGATCTCGGGCCACTGTAATGTTGGCATTTGAATCCGCTTTGAGGACCTCGCGCAGTCGCTCCTCTCCAAACTCCTCCTCCTGCGGAGACGGGCACTCGGTGACCCCATCCGTGTAGAAGACAAGGCGATCGCCGCGCCTTAGATGAATGACTCCTTCGTCGTAAACCATGGCTTCCAGCACGCCCAAGGGCAAATTCGCCCGTTCGGTTGCCGACACCAAAGAGAGGGGCGCCCACGTGCTTAGATCGAAGGCCTTGAAGAGGCCGGGGGAGTGACCGGCATTCGAGAAACGAAGCGTGAAATCCGCCGCGGAGAACGTTGCCAAAACAGCGGTGGTAATAGCCTTCACTCCCTGCTTATGCAAAAGCAGATTGAGCGACCCAAACACGGATCGCCCTTCCGGATTGTCGATGTTCTCACGCAGAATACCGTAAATCCAACGGCTTAGCTGCGTCACTTCTATCCCATGACCCTGCAGATCCGCCAACAGAATTCGGGTAAGGACGTCGTGATTGCAAACCGAGAAGTAGTAGATGTCTCCGCCCGCCAGACCATCCGACGAGTGGCTATAAATGCTGACTTCGATGCCGTTCGTGCGAAGGTCGGCACTGATGTTCTCGACTCCTCCCCAGATCTCCGCACACTTGATTCTGTAGGCCTCATTTGCATGCGCGATTGACAAGTTTACCTCGATCACCGCTTGAGAGCATGGCTTTAGAACGGCTCAAGAGCCGCTTTTGCGACAACCTGATGCGACGCATCCATCAGCAAGACCGTTTTGCGGCTGCCCGGATCGAGCCCCGTTGGAATCGCCAGCTTTTCGTTGCCCGAGACCGTAACAGAGCCGAGACTTGTCGCGCCCGATGTTGAGTCAGCCTCGCCTGCGAGCGCTACGGTAAAGGAGGGTCCTGCCTTACTCTCTAAGTTGGAGATTTGGAGTTGCAGGCTGCTGCCGTCTTTAAAGATGTTCACCCTGCCGTGCGTCGTGGCCGCACCGCCGATTGCACGCAACTCCCCAGTGAACACAGGCTGTAGCGCGGCGATTCCAGTGGGGGCCGCTTCGTTTACGCGCGTGTTAGTAAACAACCGCTCCGGACGAAATAGCCACCAGAAACAAGCAAGCACCACCAGTGCGAAACAAATAACCAGGATGCGGTACTTACGCCAGATGGAGGGCCGGTTTGCGCTGCTGACCATGCCGATCTTTTCCCCTGCCGCGCTCATTTCTCCAAAGGAGCGGTTCCGAAGTTTGCGTTGAAACGCTCGCAGTAGATGGACACTGCCTTAAACTTGGATAGATCCGTTCCAGACGGTACCGCGTAGTCCTGGTCACCTTCGTTACCCTTCAGCTTGCCGAGTTCGACACGTTCCACACTCTTGTCGAGAAAATTTTCATTGTCTTGCGCATCGCTTGCCGCGATCAACACCACGTGTACGTCCGGTCCATTGGACGTCTTAAAATTGGTGAGGCGCAGCGTTTCTTTTCCGTCAACCGAATAGATGGTGGCACGACCCGATGTCTTGTGCGCTGCGCCGTGGAAACTGCCCGTTGCCACGATGTTGCCGTTTTGGGCAAGAGCAGGGCCAGCTAGTAGACTGGCGGCAGCTGTAGTCATTGCGAAGTTCTTGATAAAATTCATAACCTCTCCTTGTGTTTTCTGGTCTTGCTCCGCGAAAGAGCTTATGAGTGTGCCTGGGAAGCCTACTCACATCTCTTACTTTGCTGTGTTTCCGAGTCGGCTACCACGCCAAATTTGACAGGTGGAGCACAGTAGTTTTCGTCAGGTCTGCGAGCCGGATTTCACTACCGCACCGATCATCTCCTCAGTAATTACCTGAAATCCGGCCATACGTTATCACTTCAAAACCGGCCAACGGAGCTGATCCAGTGCAACGTGGGACACAGTTGGCGAGTGCAGATCGAGGATCTGCACGAGATCCTTTGTGAATAACAGGTCGAGAGTCCAATCCATTGCCACCCGGACCTTCTTTTCAAAACGAGGCAACTTGCTGAGGTAAATGGTGCGCCACAGGAACCAGGCAATAAAACCGGAGAAGTTGACGCCGAGTATATTGGCTACTCCGGTTCGGCGGCCGATCGCCGCCAGCAACCCCAGCGTGGAGAATGAGAACGGTGTTTTTGAGCCGCCACGCACGGCCGCATAGACGTTCTTCGCTACCGTTTTCCCCTGACGTAGCGCGTGTTGGGCTGTCGGCGGATAGGGGCGTCCGGTCTTGGGATCTGAAGTAGACGCGCAGTCGCCCAACGCCCAGACATCCGGCCAGCCTAGTGCTTCTAAGTAGCCATTCGTCACGATGCGGCCCCGGTCCAATTGGCACGGAAGCTCGGCGGCAAGAGCATTTGGCGATGTTCCCGCTGTCCAGATTAGGGTTTGAGTCGCAATCGACGAGCCATCGCTCAACCGGACCTCGTTCTCACCCACATGGAGCACCTTCGTATTCAGCCGGATATCAACCTGACGCTTTGCCAGTCTCTTCTGCGCGTACTCGCCCAGCTTCGGTCCTAACTCCGGAAGAATGACGCTACCCGGATGAACGAGAACCACTCGGATCAGGTCCTCGGTAAGATGCGGGTAAAAGCGAACCGACTCGCGCAGAAAATCGTTGACGCTTGCTACGGTTTCAGTGCCCGCAAATCCTGCGCCGGCGACTACCACAGTCAAGAGGCTGGGCCGGGATGCAAACGCACACTCGGAGTCGGCCCGCTCCAAGAGATCTATCAGGCTAGTTCTTAAATGAATGGCGTCGCTCAATGACTTGATGGTCAGCGCACGGTGCTCGAGCCCCGGCAAGCCAAAAAAGTTTGTCGTTGATCCCAGGGCCATCACCAGATAGTCGTAGTGAAATTGATGAGCGTGGAGCTCCGGACCGTGTACAGCGGTCACCTGCTTGGAAGGCAGATCGATACTCTTCACCTCGCCGTTGAAAAACTGCACGTGCTTTAAGAGCTTCCGCAACGGATTGACAATGTGAGTCGTGTCGAGATCGCTGGCCGCAACCTCATGGAGCATAGGCGTGAATAGCGAGTGGTTCTCCCGATTGATTAATGTGACCTGAATATCGCTCTCCCGAGCCAGAGTCTTCTCCAAGCCCAGGGCGGTATGGAGGCCACCGAAACCGCCGCCGAGAATCAAAACTTGTTTGCGTGCGCTTGCACTCATCGTTTTCCTCTTGTTAAGAATCGAAGCTCAATCTTTTTCCGGATTACGAACAATGGAAGAAAATCACATCCCTTATGACTTGCTCAGGACCTCCTTCGCGACTGCCGCTACCCTGTCCGGTTCAAAGCCAAACTTCCTCTCCAATGCCCTCAGGACGGCATCGAGACTACTCGCGGGCGGATACCATCGCTAATCAGTTTTTCGTGAGCACCCAGGGCGAGAATGACTTCACTGCTCGAGGCAATGAGAATCAGCTCAGGATCACCGTCGTTGACGTCGGCAAGGATGTATGCACCTGCGCCAGGCCGGACGGCGACGCGTATTTTCCGCGATAGGGGAAAGAAGCCAATTATTCAAAGTCTTTTCGCCAGCCTAAGCAACATCCCCTCTGCGCTCGGTAGCTGTAAATGTTTGGTTCGAGGCCCAGCGAGGTGATGTGCGGTCAGCCAGGATGTCTAGCCATGAAGTCAAGGATCAGGCGCGCGATCTCGTCGGTCTTCTCGTCGAGCGCGAAATGGCCCGCGTCCAGCAGGTGGATTTCGGCATCGGGTAGATCGCGCTTGAATGCCTCTGCACCGGGCGCTGTGAAGGATGGATCGTTTGCACCCCATGCCACCAGCGTGGGCGGCCTGCGATCGCGCAGCCAAGCCTGCCACTTCGGGTAGGAGGCGACATTGGTCCGGTAGTCGTAGAGCAGGTCCGCCTGAATTTCCCGTTGTCCAGGCTTTGAGAGATGAGCGTGTTCGTCGGTCCAAGTGTCGGGATTATAGCGGTCGGGATGCGATGTGCCGGCGGTATGACGCTGCTTGGTTGCCTCCAAGGACAGGAACGTGTTGACAACCTCGGGATGGGACTTTGGGTCGGCCCAGTATTCGGCAATCTTGGCCCACTTGGAGCCCAAGCCATCCTTGTAGATATTGCCGTTCTGGATGATGAGCGCGTGGAGACGCTCCGGGTGCATCAGGATGAGATGAAAGCCAACCGGCGCACCATAATCGTGAAGATAAAGCGTGTAATTGTCGATCTTCAGTATTTCCAGAAGGTTGTCGATCGTCCTCGCCAGATGGTCGAACGTATAGGTGTAGCCCGACGGTGGGGGTGCATCGCTCTGGCCGAAGCCTGGAAAATCCGGCGCGATCAAATGATAGTGTGTGGCGAGTAAAGGAATAAGCGTATCGAACTCGCGCGACGAAGATGGGAAGCCATGCAGCAACACGATGGTCGGCGCGTCTTTCGGGCCGGCTTCACGGTAGAAGATTCCAAGGCCGTCCACCTGCACACGGTGGTAAGTCGTGGTTGCCGACGTGGACTCCACGGGTGCCGCTTGCGCGACATGCGCGGTGACAAGGGTCGCGGCCGTAGCAGCCGCCAGTAAGGTGGGCGTTTTCATTACACCGCTCCTGATTTGACGTTTTGGACGCGGCCATGCGCCCGAGCAAGACGCACGGCATCCTTTTGGACGCGTTCGAGATCACCGGCCGGGTCATTGGTCAGCAGCGTCGGCTGGAAGCGCAACTCGTCGATCGCCGATATGCCCGCCTGGTTCAACCAGGAGCATAGATAAGTCGAATGATGATCTACCCCGAATGCTGGCGACGGAAAATTCGGAGCGAAGGCTCCGGAAGTCAGAACCAGCGTTGCGTGCTTGTTCTTCAGCATTCCGAAATAGCCTGTCTCCGGCTTTAGGCCGAAGAGGAGACCGGGTTGGTGAATAATATCGATGTATTGCTTCAGGCGATAGGGAACACCACCATTCCACATCGGGACAGCGAAGAGATAGCGATCGGCCGAAATAAAACGGTTGGCGATGCCGACAATCTGATCCCAGGCACTCTTCTGAATGGCATCATGTTCCTTTCCAAGGATGACGTTGAGCTTGGCGGCCGCCTTGTCGCCGTCGAAGGTCGGAAGATCCGCCTCCCACAAATCGAGTGTATCGACCTCGACGTCGGGGGTCTCAGCACGCAGAGCTTCGAGATAAGCCCGGGCGATCTGAAGCGACTTGGATTCAGTGCTACGCGGCGACGCTTGAATGAACAACAACTTGGTCATGACTCATCTCCTTTGAGTGATGTGATGCAAGGCACACGGCGATGCGATTGCCAGCGAAAGTCCAGAGTTCCTTGATCAGCCGGTAGTCGAGCGGCTCATGACCGCCGCGCCTCGGCGACTGCCAGCGTATCGATGTATTGGCGAAACCGTGTGATCTTGCCGTCCTTCACCGTCCAGACATGCGCATAGCCGGCTTCAGCCTGCTTGCCGGTTGTCCCATGCACCCCGGTGAAGCGGCCGAGTGACACCACGGTGTCGCCGTCCACGATGAATTCGGTCGGGTTGAGCGCGAAATTCGACCACTCTGCCGTTAGAGGCTTGAACAAGCCCTCCGCGACATGCTCCGGGCCGCGGCCGTTCACCTTGTAATGCCACATCGTGATCCATTCGATGTCGTGGGCCATCAGGCCTAGCGCACCGGGAGCATCTCCAACCTTCAGCTTGTCGTAAAAACTGCGAACAACTTCGACGGGGGTCGTCATTTTTATCTCCATCAGATGGACGCCATGTCTGTGCGGCGCCTTTGGTCTATTCATGATTTGGGCGCTGCCCAACGCCGAGTTGCAGCGCCGGGCAGGTCGTCAATGGTCAGCGATATGCTTGCCGAGGAACTCGCGCATGGCAGCACCGATCTCGCGGGCATGGGTTTCTAGTGCGAAGTGGCCGCTATCAACAAAACGGACGTCGGCGGAGGGGATGTCGCGTTTGAAGGCTTCGGCGCCTGGCGGCACGAAGAAAGGATCGTTCTTGCCCCACACAGCCAGCACGGGCGGCTGGTGCTCGCGCAGATAAGCTTGGATCGTGCCGTACAGCGCCACGTTCGACTGATAGTCAAGCAACAGATCGAGTTGAATTTCGTCATTGCCCGGACGCGCGAGGTAGAAGTCGTCAAGGTTACGGCCGTCGGGCGACACCAAGCTCGGGTCGGCAACGCCGTGGGTGTACTGGAACAGGGTGGTCTGCGGCGCCAGGAAGCCGCGCAGCGCGTCACGGTTTGCCTGAGTCGGCTCTTTCCAGTACGCCTGCACTGGCGCGAAAGCGTCCGACACACCCTCAAGATAGGTGTTACCATTCTGCGTAACGATCGCGGTAATCCGTTCGGGGTTCTTGACCGCCAAGCGGAAGCCTACCGGCGCGCCGTAATCGAACACGTAAATCGCGAACTCCTTCAGGCCAAGCACTTCGGTAGAGCGGCCAATCACTTTGGTCAGGTTCTCAAAGGTATAGGTGAACTTATCTCGTGTCGGCTGCTCGGTCATGCCGAAGCCCGGCAGATCGGGGGCCACGACATGATAGCGATCCGCTAGTTCCGGGATCAGATCGCGGAACATATGGCTTGCACTGGGGAAACCGTGCAGCAGCAGCACAGTCGGGCGAGTTGGATAGCCGGCTTCACGGTAGAAAAGTTTGAGGCCATCGACATCGACGGTATTGAAATGAACGGACATGGCAGGTCTCCTTAAGATTCAGGGCGCGAGAGAGGGTTCACGGGTGCTCAGCACGGTAGACCGCGCCACTTGCGCCTATGAGCTAAGCCCGCCAGCCGCTCCCCTAATCCTCTGGCGTTGCATTCGCCCCGCAACGTCAGAGATAGATCGATAAAGCTTGTGTGCCGGCCCGCAACCGTATATGCGGTCTCGCCGTGCCTAGCCAGATAAACGACGGGAAGTTGGTTATCGATCGCTTTCTGGCCGCAGATTTCTGCCAGAGGCTCATGAGCTTCGTTTTGACGCGTACTCATATCACTAATTTGCCCTTTTCCCAACTCCATCACCACCCGAAAATCGACAGCTGCAGCACTATACTTTTCTTCAGGCGGCCGCTGTGATGCTGCAGAGCTGGGTGAGTGCCTTTTGCACCAGCGTTTGTATTTCGCTCTCCGCTATGCCAAGCGTCTGTGCGCAGGACGCAGCCGCATAGCCAAGCAACACGCGTAAAACAAAGCAGATGCGCGGATAGCGTTCGATCTCGATAACCGGCCAGAGGCCAGACTGCAGCATAGATCGAGCCATCGAACCTTCGTCAAGTGAATCGGGTTCGCGGGCTCCGATGCTTCGCGTCATTACAGCTCTTTCCCAAATCGCGAGGCTATGTTTTTCAGGCGGGTTCGAAAGATCCATGTCGCCGATGCTATCGGCCAGCGCCGCCTCCGCCACGTGGGTGTCTGCCGACAGCAGTAGAGCCATTTGAAACATAGAGTCGCAATTGACCTGTAAGAAGCTTTTCCATGCTTGCTCATCGCTGATTGCACGATCCAAGGGCATACTCATACCTTGCTGCTCTTTTCCGCCGGCAACCATGCCAGAAGTGACAGTTCGGACGCCGTGATTTCCTCCAGGTTTTAAATTCGTCCGTGGATTGCCGCCGACGCTCCCGCGCTGGTGCTTCCTAAATAGTGCTCTTCAAGAACTTCCTGAACGTGTTTGACAATGAGGTTGCGCCCGTGCGCTACGCTGGCTTCTTCGATAACTCACGGATCGATGCAGCCACGGCAACTCTCGATGCGTCTTGTTCGAGTAGATGGCCAGAACTAGTCCAAGCAAATTCTCTCTTGCGGATTGCCGCTTGATGGTGGACGGCGATTGTTCCATCACAAATGACTCCTTATCGCACCAGTGATTGTGTTTTCTTTTGGCCAAACAACCGCAATCGCGACAGCACAACTTGAGCTATTGCCTGTTCCACCGCGGGCAAGAGCTTGTAAGGAACGACCTCGCGCGGATTTTGGGCCAGGGCCTGTTCTAAGCTATGCCGCCAGGCAACTCAAAGTTCGGTGTTGATGTGAACGATGTTGATTCCCGAGGCAACCGCATCCTGAAGATCGCTGTCCTTTGTGCCGGAGCCGCCGTGCAAGGTGAGAAAGCAACGGGTAGCCTTCTTGATCTCGCGGATGCGCTCCACGTCCAGCCGTTTCTTCGCCTTCCCCTCCAACATTGTCTGCAGCATGCCATGCCTGTTGCTACCGCAGGCGCCAGGATGTCGACCCCAGTGCTTTCGTCGGAATCCGCACGTTGACGGTTGCCGTCCAATAGTGGGTCAGACGCGAGTCTGCTGCGATGTTGGGGATGCCATAAGAAACTCCTCGTCGTTGCGTTGCTTTCAAGAGCAGAGCGTGAGAGCGCCTGCCGCACCTTTCTCGAATCTGTATGGCTTCCCCTTGGAAGCCAGATCACTGACCCAACAAACAACTTCGGTCGTCGGCGCTAGGCTCAAGCCTTATTGCTGCGCTTGCAAGAAGGCTGCAACCAGCTGTGCGACCTCATCAGCCTTGGTGTCCATTGCGAAATGACCGGATTGTTTCGGAACATGACTTCAGCCCGGTTGAGACCAACGGCCTTTGCGCGGAGACGGACCTCGCCAGGGCCAGGTTCAGGTATCGGTAGAGCCTCTGTTCGTAGAACCTTTGGCCCACCAGCTTCGTGAAACCTAACGATCTTTGCTGTCTTTTCCATAACCTGGTCCGAACCGATGTTTAAGGTAGTGTGCTCATCGAGAAGAGCCTTTCATTCGGAGACCTGCTTCGCAAAGAAGGCGATAGGCAGGCCGACAAATAGCGCGTGTCCAATGAGACCGTTGATAAGCGCCGCCGCCGGGATCGGACTCGGACCGATCGCAGTAACGGGTAGAACAATCAGATTCATGAAAAGGTAAACGGCAGCGCCATAGATTAAACCCGAAGCGGCCCACCGCTGACGTAAGAAAAGTAGTTTCCGGCTGGCAAGAACGTAAGCGACAGCAACGGCTGCGGCGATAACGAAATGGAACAACATTCCTAGCCCAGCGGTTGCCAAACCACCTTGGTAAGCCGACGCTCCAAGCGCGCCGCTAGCGATGTACTGCAGCACCTGAATGGGGTTCAGGTGTTTCGTTAGAAAGTAAAAGACAACACCGTCCGTTGCATCCAGCACGCCACTTGCAAGGGTGCCATACAAAATCGCCTTTGCTGGCGCGAGTGTGCCAGTCTCGACGGCACCTTGTGATACGGAATTCATTGAAGTCCCTCTTTCTTGAATTTCTGCAAAATTAGTGAGAATGCGCCCCACGAAGAAGTTGGACGCTTCTTCGAGAACGAACTTTCCTCCGCCAGTACCGGTTTGGAAGCCAGATCACTGACCCAACGAAACAACTTCGGTCGTCGGTGTCAGGCTCAGGCCTTAGTGCTGCGCTTGCAAGAAGGCTGCAACTAGCTGTGCGACCTCATCAGCCTTGGTGTTCATTGCGAAATGACCTGCGTCAAGTAGGTGGATTTCGGCCGTGGCCACGTCCTTGCGATAACGCTCCGGTTCGCCGATGTCAAAGGACAGGTCATGCTTACCCCAGAGGACTAGAAGCCGGCGTTGGTTCTTTTGCATCCACCTCTGCCAAGACGGGTATGCCTCCACGTTGGTGCGGTAGCAAGTCGTCATCCACTTCGCCGAGGGGGATACTAAGTAACCCAGTAGGTCGGCAACTTCCTCCGGCTTGCCATAATGGCTAATACCGGCTTCTTCCAAAAAACGTGCTCGTCGCCTGTTCTGCCGTGATCTGATGAGCGTTTCCGTTGCCGCTGGCCGGCGAAGATCAAGGCTGTATACTCGAGGCTCTGCGGCAGTGGACTCCTCGGCGGCTGCAGTGTCTCGTAACGCCTCCTCGTTCTTTGCCGCAAGCACGACAGCGGAAAAATCTCGCGCGAGCCGGAGAGCGGTCGGCCGATGCCTTGGCTCGCGCCGGTAACAATAGCAACAGAGTTGGTCATAACCGTTTCTTTTCATAAGCAATTTGTTGAGCCTGAGTTAAAAAATATTGGCGTTGCAACATCGGATTTGCTGGTTTCATTGACTATTCTGTTCCACGTTTACTCCGCGCACACCCTCAAATGCAGCAGCTCGAATACTGCGATTATCCTTAGGTCGATCCAAATCAGGTTGAGTTTGTGAACGAAAGACTTCAGACCCCATGACTTTTGCGATTAGTCGCTGGCTCTTCGAGCGCTATATGATGCAGCGGGAGAAAAGAGACCCAATAGGTAACATTCTGAACGGCCAGAATGCGCTCAATATTATGAATAAGTTAGTGAGCCGCGAGCGGCCGGGCGGGTCGTGGCATCAGAGCTCTAGCAAACCTCTGCGGAATGCGATTGCGACCGCGTGCGTTCGATCGTTAGCCCGCAATTTGCCCACTAAGTTCTTGACGTGGAAATTGACGGTAGTCTCCGCAATGGATAAGCGAAATGCAATTTGCTTGTTCCGATGACCATCGCGCATCAATTGCAGGACATCCAGTTCTCGAGGGGTCAGTTCGTCTTCACTCAGGTATTCCGCAAGACGCCCCGCCACATCCACCGGGATACACTTCTGCCCACAATGAACTGAACGGATGACTTTTAACAGTTCGTTTTTCGGTACACTTTTAAGCAGCCAAGCAGAAGCACCCGCGCGAAGCCCACGTTGGATGATCAAATCTCCATCCGCGGTCGTTAAGATGATAATGCGAGCGAGTGGGAACTCGCGCCGAATTGCGATCAGTGCATCTGTCCCGGTGACGCCGGGCAGTCTTTGATCCATAAGGGTGATGTCGGGCTGGTGGTGGCGAAATTCGGCGATTGCCTCAGAAAAGGTTGCGGCTTGCGCCACCACTTCCATATCTGTTTGAGAAGCGATGATCATGTTCAAACCCTCCAGAAAAACAGGATTATCTTCAACGATCAGAATTCGAATTGACTTTTGCAAAGCCATGACGTCGCCTTCTTTAGATTCTTTTTCTCTCTCTAGTTCTCACTGCTTCAGGCTCATGCCTGATCGTCCATACCCATACGAGCCTTCTCTCGATCGGTCCACTCGCGTATGTACGCCGGACAGTTCCTGATTGCTATTCCGTTGTTTTCGCAAAAGGCAAAAAACTTCACCACTTCGCGATCCACCAGAACGACTTCCCTGAGATCGATGACGACTCCGTGCTTTTCCCGCCGCAGCACTTCTCTAAGCGTGTCCAAATTCTCCGCCTCAATCCGGCCACTCACGCGCAACACCACACGATCTTCCCCATCGACAGCTCGGTCGATTCTGCAGCTCATTGTAAATTTAGATTCGAGCCTTTCAGTTCTCGGCGTGCTATCGCTGTCGGCCGCCGTTCAACTCTGAAACAGCAAATCGCGGGCCATTCGTATCTTCTAGAAAAAAAAGAGCGCACGAAGAAGAGGGGGGCGTTTTGGCTTCGCGAATTTCGCGAATTTCGCGATCTTCGGAGAATTTCGTGAGGAGCGAGGAACCGTCAATCAACCGAATTTGAATTCCTTCTTGCAAATTTTCAGCGCTTTGATCCTGGACTCGAGAGTAGAGGGCGGAATCCGGAGCTTGGCCGCGGCCCCAGAAGGCCCCGAGACTCGGCCCCTGCTCTCGGCCAGCGCGGTCTCAATCATTTCTCGTTCCCCACGCTGCTCACCTTTGACAGACGGCATCGCTCGAGCCTGAGATGTCGGTTGAGGCGATTCCTTGGAGAGCCAGGATTCATCGACCGAAAAAATATCGTTGGAACTCACGATCACCGATCTTTCAATTACGTTCTGCAACTCCCGGATGTTGCCTGGCCATTGATAGGACTGAAAGAGCTCGAGCGTCTTCTTGTCGATCGAGCGCATATTCTTGCCGGCTCTGCTCGCGTAACGTTGCACGAAATATTCAACCAACATCAAGATGTCGTCTCTACGCTCCCGCAGCGGCGGCACTTCGATGGGAAATACATTCAACCGGTAGAAAAGGTCCAGGCGGAAGGTTCCATTGGCCGTTGCGGCGTTTAGATCGCGATTTGTCGCGGCGATAACCCTGACGTCGACATGGATGGATTGCGTTCCGCCGACGCGCTCAAATTCCCGCTCCTGTAGCACTCTTAAGAGCGCGACTTGGGTGTCCGGCGGAAGCTCGCCAACTTCGTCCAAGAAAACCGTCCCGCCGTCGGCCAGCTCGAATCGGCCAATCCGGCGCTGAGTCGCGCCTGTAAAAGCTCCCGCTTCATGGCCAAACAACTCCGAGAAGATCAGCGACGGTGCAAATGCCGCACAGTTCACGCTTACGAAGGCGCGCCCACGCCGCTGCGATCGTTTGTGAACTGCGCGGGCGATAAGTTCCTTTCCAGTGCCGGTCTCTCCCGTGATAAAAACCGTGGAGTCGGTCGGCGCAACTTTGGTGATGCGGGAAAGCACCGGTTGAATGGCGGTTGAGGTGCCGACAATTTCCTCGAACATCGACGCCCGGTCGACTTCGTCGCGCAGCGCCAGATTTTCCCTGTAGAGCTGATCCTTCAGCGCCCGAATCTTCGCCTCGCGTTCTTCGAGATGGCGGTAAAGGCGCGCATTCTCCAATGAGACCGCGGCTCGCGAGGCGAGCACATTCAGCAGCGCAATTCGGGCAGCCGTGAAGACATGCGGCGTCAAGTTGTTTTCGAGATAGAGAACACCGATGAGCTTGGCTTGGTTAATCAACGGCAAGCAAAGGATAGAACGAGCCTGCTGTTCGCGTATATACGGATCCGCGCCAAACAGATTCTGGCCGGCCGCATCGCCTAGGATTACACTCTCATGGGTGCGCACAACGTAGCGGACGATCGACTTTGGAAGCGCAGGCGCAGCCACGGACGCTTTGCACAAACGCACGACCACCTTGTCTTCAGCGATAGCGGCTTCCGCCTCTACAAGCAACTCGTCGCCACTCGGGAGAATCAGCAGGCCTCGCTCTGCGCCCGCGTGCTCAATAGCCGTGCGCATCAGCAAGTCAATCAGTTTCTCCAGGACGAGTTCGCCCGAAACGGCTTGTGAGACTTTGATAACAGTAGCTAAATCCAACTGTTCGACCGGCGCCACGATCGTGTTTGTCGGACCGGGGCCCGCTTCCTCGGCGAGGCGCGGGTACAACTGATCGAGCTGCCGCACTTTGCCTTCAGCTCCCCATCGGAGATAGTAGTATCGGGCATCCCGCAAATAGGCGCGCGCGATCTTCTGGAATTCGCGTGCCGCGTAGAACCTTGCCGCGAGCTCGTTCGCAAGCGCCTCATTGTGGACAAATCCGTTGGCCTGGGATGAGCGGATCGCCTGCTCGTAAAGTTGCTCGGCATCAAGGAATCGGCCTTCTATGCGCGCGATCTCTGCCCCCACTAACGCAGCGCGATTTTCGAAGTTCTCTGGGCAGTTCTCGGCCCACACTGCAAGCTGCCGGTGGTGATTTGCCAAAATCTCGAAATGCTGTTGTCTTCGGTCGGGAGATGCCGAATCCCAACACGCCGCGTGGGAGAGCGCGCCATAAAAGCAAAACTCCGCTGTTTCGAAATCCGATGGTGATGTCCAAAGCAATTGTTGCGCCTTCGACGATGCATCGGCGGCGGACGTGAAGTCCATGGCCAAGAAACGCGCTTGCAGCTTTCTAGTCCAATACCAGAACTCGGGCAGTCCGAAAACCGGGTTACTTGCCAAATGGCGCTCGAATTCCAGCTCGTCAAATTCACGATCGTTGAGGCAGCCGAATTTCGGAGTCAAACCACGGAGGCTGCGGATCAACCCAAGCTGCACGACGATGAGGTCAACAACAAGGCCGAAGCGCGCTTTCCGGGCGAACGCGAGACCATTCTCCGCTTCCGGCTGCACCTCAGCGAGGGGATCTCCCACTGTTAAAAAGTTCGTGATCAACTGGTTGCAGCTATAGGCCGCAAAGGTGAGATCGCCAATCTGGTTGGCGGCATCGAAGGCGCGCCGCAGCAGCGGGCGGCCTTCCCGGGCATGCCTCGACCATGGCAGGACGATATTTCCGAAACACATATAGGTTCTGGCCTCATAACGCTTCAAGCCGCGTTTTTCGACCAGTTCATAACCAAGCCGACCGAAGCAAAATCCAGCTTTGTAATTGCCGAAACGCGGCCCGGCTATGACGGCAAACCATACATAGGCGAAGCATGAACCGTCGCTGTGGCCGTATTCGAGGCTCAGATTCACCATGCGGCAAACTACGAGTGAAGACAGGTTCTCGTCGAAAAACAAGGCCGGTGACACGATCTCGGCCAGGACGTCCAGAGCGTCGAGCACGTCGGGTTCGGTCATCAGGGGCAAGTCGATGAGTTCCTCGATTTGCCGGCTTCCAATCTGGGACCAGATTCGATCGTATTCATGCCGCACTTCGTCGCTAGCCGGACGCGGCGACCAATTTGTGCCGCCGCGCCGCAGGTATTCAAGGCACACCTCGATGGCGCGCTCGCTCCGGCCTAAGGTGGTGTAAAGCGTGAGGCGCAAACGGGTGACACGAGCGATATCGTGACGGCTTTGGGCACGGTGCGCCAACATCGAAAGGCGATTTTCGGCCGCCACCATGTCCGCGGTGAGCAATTCGCATTCGGCTATTTCGTATTCGATAGAAAAGATGAGCCCATACCAGTGGCCGTCCCAGCTCTCATCGGTTAGCAAGGCACGGCCAGCCTTGAGATATGAAAGCGCGGAGGTATACGCTGTGGAGGTCTTCGCACGCCTGCCCGCCACCAAATTCAGTTGGGCGACGCGCTCGCGTTCCTCAGACGTCGTGATAAGTTCCGAACCGCGATTGAGCTGGTTTACGATTTCGAAGGTTTTCTCTTCGATCTCTCCCGGCGCGGTCCGTTCTGTGAGTAAACGGCCAATGCGAAGATGCCTGGCCGCCCGCTCGTCCTCCGGTATTAGCGAATAGGCGGCTTCTTGGACGCGATCATGGAGAAATCGATAACCACACTCCGAATGGAGGACGAGGCCGGCGCGCACCGCTTCCCGCAGGTCATCGTGCATTTTGTCGTTTGCATTCTCATAAACCACCGCCAGCAGTCCGAACGCCGCGCTGTTGCCCAGGCACGCAAGCTGCTCTAATGCGTTCTGGGTTTCGACGGGCAAGCGGTTCAACTTGCCAACCATCAGATCCACTACGTTGTCCGTGTAACCTTTGGCCTGAATACAGTCCAGGTCCCAACACCAGTGCTCCTGGCGATGATCGAAAGTGAGTAATCCCTCTTCTGCAAGCCCGTAAATAAACTGAATCGCGAAGAACGGATTACCGTCCGTCTTATCGTGGATCAGTTGCGCGAGTGGTCTGGCCCGCTCCGGTTCGCAGTGAAGGGAGTCAGTAATCAACTGTCCCAGGTCTTGGCGGGTAAGCGGCGCAAGCACGATTTCCTCCACTATTCCTCCGGTTTGCCGGATCGCTTCGAGCTTGCGCGTCAGCGGATGGGCCGAGTGGACTTCGTTGTCCCGGTAGGCGCCAATCAACAGCAGGTGCTGCACGTCGGGCTCGGTCAACAGATCCTCGAGCACATCGAGCGTGGCCGCGTCGAGCCATTGCAAATCGTCGAGGAACAGAGCCAGCGGATGCTCGGGCCGTGCAAACACGCCGAGGAATCGTCGGAACACGAGCTGGAAGCGCCGCTGCGCGTCTTGTGACGGAAGCGGCGGGACTGGCGGCTGTTCTCCTACGATCAGTTTCAATTCTGGAACTAGATCCACCATGAGCTGCCCGTTCGGACCTAACGCCTCGCGAATGGCCTCGCGCCATGCGCTCAGTTCTGCCTGGCTCTTGCTCAGAAGCGGCCGGATCAGGCTTTGAAAAGCTTGCGCCAGCGTGGCATAAGGGATATCGCGCTTATACTGATCGAACTTGCCCGATGCAAAGAGGCCCCGCGGGGGGACAAGCGGTTTATGGAGTTCATTCACGACAGAGGATTTGCCGACGCCGGAATATCCGGCAACCAGGATCAACTCCGGCCTGCCGCCCGCGACAACGCGGTCGAAAGCCGCGAGCAGCGTATCGATCTCCCGCGCTCGTCCGTACAATTTTTCGGGTACCAACAGACGGTCTGGCGTGTCGTGCTCACCCAGCGGAAATTCATCGATGCGGCGCTCCGTTTCCCACTGAGCGAGACAGCGCCGAAGATCGCTCTCCGCGCCAGCCGCGGTCTGGTATCGCTCCTCAGCAGTTTTGGAAAGCAGCTTCATGACGATGGCCGGAACGGCGCCCGGGATGTGTTGCAACCGCTCGCTGGGCAGCGTCGGCTGTTTTGCAATGTGGCAGTGTACCCATTCCATCGGTTCCGAAGCCGTGAACGGAAGACTGCCGGTCAGCATTTCATAAAGCGTGATGCCGAAGGAGTAGAGGTCGCTCCGCGAATCAATCGAGCGATTCATGCGTCCCGTCTGCTCCGGCGCCATGTAGGGAAGCGTTCCGGCAATGAACTCGGGAGGTTCAGGCGATTGCCGCTCCCGGGGAAGCCGGGAAGCGATACCAAACCCAGTGAGCCAGACTTCGCCCGTTGCGGAGTTCACCAGAACATTTGAGGGTTTGATGTCTTTGTGAATGAGCTCCCGGGCGTGAAGCCGGCCGATTGCATTCGCCAGGCCGATGGCGATGCGCAGAAATTGCGTCAGCTCGAGCGGGCGTCCCAGAAGGCGATCGAGGATCTCGCCGCCCGGATCCTCTAATAGGAGCAACAGCCGCTCATGGTCATGCACGAGCGCCACGGGTCGCGCTGCCCAAGCCGAATCGAGCGCATCTCGCAGAGCATAAGCGTGCTCGAGCCGGTGAACACTGGCAGGCGCGGGATGGTCCGAGGTTGGCGCTTTCACCAGGACCGCGGAGCCGTCACTTGCTAGGCGGCCTCTGGACAAGATGAATTCACCATTCTCCCTTAGTGTCTTCAGCTCGTCGCGCGACAGCTCGATCAAGGCAACGTCTCCATCCGACGTGTGTCACCCAGTGTACACGCTCGGGTCAAGTAGGCATTGAGAATTCGGCATTCGCGGAAGATCATGATTCGGTCAGCAACAAGCGGTTGCTATTGAAGGACGCCGGCTTTGCTCGTTATGGTGCTGGTAGCGAAGCGTTATGCGGCCTTTGCCAGTTTCACTGCCTATATCTTCTCCGGTCACTCGTTGAGCGCTGGCGAGGCCACATCTCCACACTGGCCAGGGCAACGAGGCCAACCATCATGAAACAAAGCCTACACAAATCCGAGCGATAATACGACGCTATCTTCGCGACGCATTTGCGCTTAGTTTCCATGTCCTGGGACGGGTCAACGAACGCCGATAACAGCGGATTTAACCACTTAGGTCAGCCCTGGTCGCGATGTGTTTACTGATCCTGCTCTCTCTGGCTGATATACCCGCTTGTCGTAGACTGACCCCAGTGACGCGAGATTCGGACCGTCCTCCTCTCAATGGAAGACGACCCGACTTTTGCGCCAGTGAGCCGAACGTTTTTCATCTACGCTGTGGGAGGCGGGTCCATTCGATATTGCCTTCTAGGGTATGAACCAAGTGGACGGTTCAGGACTGGCCCGCAGACGCGGCGCGGCTCAGCAACGTGACTTCTGGACCACTAGCGCAGTTCTCCCGCAGGAATTCGGAGAACCTCCGGAAGAACGGCCTCGTCTGGAAGTCCTCAAGCACTTCCTCTACGATTTCGCCAACATGGACAAAACGTCTAGGATCGGGCGCGTACTGGAAAGATGTATAGCGGTGATCGGGGTGGTGAGCGGCAATCCCCGCAACGAATTCGCCGATGGCCTCCCGAACTTCTCCGAAATCGAGATGGGGCTTAATTGTGTAATCGATTCGCACGTATCGAGTCATCTTGAGTTCTCCTGTTCATCGAGCCACCGTTTGTCACGCGGTCAATGATTGATGTGAGCTCGTAATTACCTCAAGAGCGCATCTCACTTCACCGCTACTACGCACCCCGGATCAGAAAAGATACGTCTTTGATTTGGGCCTCCTGAACTTCGCGGAATCCGCTCCTGCTGCCTGCTTGCTAGCGACGTATCCCGCCTCCCGTGGGGGCCGTATTAGGAGTGCAGGATCACTTACGGTGGGATCTTGAATTCAAAATGGGGAAATTTGCCAAATTGCCGACCGAGGCAGTAGAGGGAACACGCGTGTTCCTCTCTTGCGCCGATGTGCGATGGGGTGGCAAAGTGAGACCGTGCAAAGAGTTAATAAGTGAGACTCCGCGAAATCATTTGAAGTGGAATTTTTTGCGGATGGCCCCTGAACGATGGAGATAAAAGCTAATTCGAAAACAATCTCGACGATTTTTGTGGGCAAGTGGACTGTGAACGTCCTGTTCTGCCTTCAACAAGGGCCTCGTCGGCACACCGAACTACGACGGCGCCTCGAAGGCGTGTCCCAGCGAATGCTTACGAAAACCCTTCGCAATCTCGAATCTACTGGATTGATCGGTAGGCGGGAAATCAAATCGAAAGTAATGGGTGTCGAATATTCGTTGACCGAGTTGGGAAAGGCGTTCATCCGTCCGCTGGACAGCATGTGCCGCTGGGCCAGGCAGCACAATAAGCAAGTGAGCGCTGACGTGCACCTTGCGGAAAGCATGAAAGGCTAAATGAGCAACGGCCGGGATTCGGCCCTGCGAAAGGAGAGGAAGGAAATCATCATGAACATTACGAAGAAAACCGTTTTGATCACCGGCGCCAACCGTGGCATTGGCCGGGCGCTCGTAGAAGAAGCGCTCAGACGAGGCGCGCAAAGAGTGTATGCAGGCACTCGCGGCCCACTCGAACACTCGGACAACCGCGTGATGCCCCTAACGCTCGACGTTACTAACGTTGAGCAGATCCAGCAGGCGGTCAGTGAGATCGATACTCTCGATGTCCTCATCAACAACGCCGGCATCTCGATTCCCGACGATCTGAGTAAGTCCGACGTGATCGAGCAGCATCTGAAGGTCAACTTGTTCGGAACCCTGAATGTGACGCGAGCCTTCTTGCCGCTATTGAAACGATCGAAGGGGGCCATCGTCAACAACATTTCGACAGTGGCGCTTGCGGCCCTGCCGATCATACCCGGTTATTCCATTTCGAAGGCCGCCCTGCTCAGCATGACTCAATCGTTTAGGGCGCTCCTGGCGGGCCAAGGCGTGACGGTTCATGCCATCCTGACCGGACCTGTCGATACCGGTATGACCCGAGGCATCGATTACCCAAAGGCCTCTCCCGAATCCGTCGCGGTGGCCGTCTTCGACGGCGTGGAAAAAGGGGAAGAGGAGATTTTTCCCGATCCCCTGTCCCAATCCATTGCCGAGGGCTGGCGCAACGGCGCAGCCAAGGCCATCGAACGCCTGTCCGCGGCTTTCGTGCCGGAGACCGTGGCTCTCTAAGGGAACCTTACGATGAAGACGCCTCCGATCGTGTCGCAACAGGAGTGGGAAGCCGCGCGCCAGCAGCTTCTGATCAAAGAGAAGGAATTGACCAGCGCCCGGCACGCCATGGCCGCCCAGCGCCGCCGGATGCCGTGGCTGTCCGTCGATAAGAAGTACGAGTTCGACGGGTCCAAGGGCAAGGTAAGCCTGCTCGATCTGTTCGAAGGTCGCCGCCAGCTGGTCGTCTACCGCGCTTTCTATGAACCCGGTGTCTTCGGCTGGCCAGACCACGCCTGCCGGGGCTGCTCCCTCGCAGCCGACCACGTCAGCCACCTCTCTCACCTGAACGCCCGCGACACCGCACTTGCCTTTGCCTCGCGCGCACCGCAGGCGGACATCGCGCGTTTGAAGGAACGAATGGAATGGAACATGCCCTGGTACACCATCACCGACAGCTTCGACGTCGATTTCGGCGTCGACCAGTGGTACGGCTATAACGCATTCATCCGGGAAGGCGACAGGGTGTTCCGAACCTACTTCCTCAACGGCCGCGAAGCCGAGGTGATGGGGAATACCTGGAGCTACCTCGATATCACGCCGCTCGGCCGTCAGGAAACCTGGGAAGACTCACCCGAAGGCTACCCCCAGACCGCGCCTTACGAATGGCTGAACTGGCACGACAACTATGAGGCCGAGCCCTCGCCGAACCCGAAGTGGTTGGACATCCTCACCGACCCTTACGGAGCCGCTGGCCGACGGCGCGAGGAAGAGGAGAAAGGATGCACCTGCTCCTGAGCGCGCCATCTCAACCTTGAATCCTCTGTATCCTCGTCCCCCCGGGAGCCGTATTAGCAGCAGGCAAGGACATTTCAGAAAAGGAGACAGATTCACTTATGAGGAACACCTTGATTCGCTTAGCACTGGTGGCAGGCGCCTTTTTCCCGGCTGCTGTGGCGCAGATGTCCAAGTCCCAAGCTCCCCAGTATCCACCAATCGATAAGTACCTGATGCCGCAGCCGGCGGAAATTGGGCTAGCCAAGAGCGCCAGCCCTGCCCAGATTTCGGACCGCGCCACGATCAAGGTGCTTACAACTTCCGGGTTCAAAATCGTTCATCAGGGGGAGAACGGTTTTGTTTGCATGGTAATGCGCGGGTTCTCAGCGCCGACCTATACGCCCGCGCAATTCCGGGATCTCGTGTACGACTCATCGGTTCGAGCGCCGATCTGCTTCGATCCCAAAGCGGCAAAAGAAGTGATGCCGTATTACGAACTTCGAACGAAGCTCGGCATGCAGGGAAAAGGGCCGGATGAAATCGCGGAGGGTGTGGAGGCAGCTTACGCCAGGGGCGAACTGCCCAAAAGAGATGGCGTGAGTTTCGCCTACATGTGGTCGGGCGACCAGAACCTTGCCTCGGGAATCGGGCACTGGCACCCTCACATGATGGTTTTCGCGCCGTACTACGACAATTCGATGTTGGGCGGGAACACTTTCGGCGCGCCCCTTCCCCAGTTGTCTGATGATGATGCGGGCACTCCGTTCGCGGTTGTCGTCATTCCGGTCGGTCACAACCTATTTGTAAACGCGGAGGCGAAATAGCTATGACCACCACCGAATATACGATTCGGGGTCCATTCGAGGCGCGCTACCTGGCATTTCTGGGGACGGTAACGCAGCTTCGACCCGCATTGCATCGGTATTGCGCGCGCATGACCGGCTCGGTGATGGATGGTGAGGATGTCGTCCAGGAGGCCTTATTCGAAGCGTACCGGATGCTCGATCAGTTCGACGATAGTCGTCCGCTCAAGCCTTGGCTGTTTCGGATCGCCCATAACCGCTGTATCGATTTCCTCCGACGCCGCGGAGTTCGCGATGAGGCCGAAGCGACTGCTGCCGTTCAGGAGATGACAGCGCCACAGGAACCTGCCGCTTTGGGGATCGATCGGGCCGTGGAGCATCTGGTCCTCACTCTCCCGCCCAAAGAGCGAGCGTGCATCCTTCTGAAGGATGTATTCGACTACTCCCTAGAAGAAATTGCGGAATTGGTAGATTCCACTGTTGGCGGCGTCAAGGCCGCTCTCAACCGTGGTCGAGCGAAGCTGGCCGGTTCTACTCCGCAGACGAAGCCGTCTCGAACAACTCCTCCCGAAATGAGACGTGTGATGGAGCTATATGTCGAGCGCTTCAACCGCCGCGACTGGGATGGCGTACGGGAGCTCATCAGCGCCGATGCCCGGCTCAATGTGGCGGACGCGTTCGCAGGCAGACTGGCGGATGCGCCATATTTTTCCAACTGGGGTCGGTTCTCTATGCCCTGGAGACTAGCAATGGGCGAGGTCGATGGCGAGCCCGCAGTGGTGATTCTGCAACGCGGCGCCGACACATGGACGCCTTACTCCGTTGTTCGCGTGAATGTCATAGGGGAAGAGATTCAGCAGATCACGGATTACGTCCACTGCTCGTGGGTGGTTCCGGCCGCGAGCAGCATTATGGTTGCCGACACCCACAGGCAGGATTGAACCCTTTTTTATCGCGGACGGGTATTACATTTTGTAAAATGTAAAGAGCACAACCTAATGGAATCCGCACTCAGTGTAAAAGGACAGGCTACGATCCCCAAGGCCATTCGGGATCATCTCCATCTAGAACCGGGCGACCGAATCAAGTTTTTCGTACATCCGGACGGCAGCGTCGTGATTCTCCCAAAGATCCCCACGTCGAGCCTGAAAGGCATGGTTAAGGCTCGCCGGCGAGCTTCTCTCGACGATATGGAGACCGCAATTGCTGAGGGCGCAACCGGCGGCAGGCAGCGCATCAGGCGCCGGTGATCGGTCTGGATACGAACATCCTGTTGCGCTATCTCACACAGGATGACGCCACTCAATCGCCGCAGGCAACACAGATTATCGAACATCAGCTAACCGAGGAGCGTCCTGGTTTCATCAGCCTTGTCGCCATGGTCGAAACCGTCTGGGTACTGGATCGCGTTTACGGCCTGTCGAACCTTGAAATCGCCGCTGCTGTCGAACGCATCCTGCAAGCGGATACACTCCTCGTTCAGAATGAGCAGGAAGCGTTCACCGCAATGATCGCTCTCAAAGCAGGAGCCGGGGCTTTTTCTGACGCCCTCATAGGGGCGCTCGGCGCATGGGCGGGATGCACAGTTACGCTTACTTTTGATAAGAAGGCGAAGCGACTGAAGCAATTTCAGCTTCTCTAAGTAGCCTCAGCAGAAAAAAATGAATCGCTTGCTCCTTTGACAAATGCATCATTCGTTGGGAATCACCATATTGCGGAAGATCTTCCAGCCGCCACGAGCTTGCCTCTGCCAGACGGTCAGATATCTCTCCGCCAGCGCCTTGCCGCCATCGAACACCGCCTCCGCTTGGCCCCATTCGTATACGAAACTCCCGTTTTGACTGGAGCCCCACGTTGTCACCGCAGCCGAACGTGCGCGCCCGAGGCTGATAAGCTGAGCCCGCAGGTGTTGTTCGATCTGGATCCGTCCCTTTATACACTTTCCAGTGGAATCGCAGTCAATAGCGTCGTCGGCATACGTTGCGGCAATCAACCCGACATTACCGGCTTCGACTCCATCGATCCAGGCCTGGTTTCCGGCATCTATGCCAGCTTTCGCCGATAGGGGCGTTCCGCTCTGCACGGGATTCGTAGCCGAAAGCAGGCTGGCCGTCAGCGCTACTGCGAACACGAGTACTCTCTTTTGCACAACTCTCCTCCAGAACTTCATGCAAATGGTCCGTTACGCGACATCGATTCGACTGCGATAGGCGCTCGGCGGAGTTCCAAGATTGCGAATGAAGCAACGGGGCATAACCTCCGCCGATCCGAATCCGCATTCGGCCGCAATCTGATCCATGTTTCGACTGGTCTCTTCGAGCCGGCGGCGAGCAGCTTCCAGCCGCAAGGTTTCAAGGAACCGCGCAGGTGTGGCACCCACAGCGGTAACAAAGGAACGAGCGAAAGTCCGCGGGCTCATGTGGGCCCGCGCTGCCAGATCTTCGATGGTCAAGGGCAGGTGGAGATTCTCCAGCATCCAGGTCTGCAACTCACGTAGAGGCTCGCGATCCGACATCTGGAGCTTGAGTAAGGGGCTGATCTGCGCTTGCCGTCCCGGCCGGCGGACAAACATGATCGTTGCGCACGCTATTTCTGCCGCAATCTCGTTGCCCAAGTCTTCTTCTATAAGAGCTAGTGAGAGGTCCATTGCCGCCGTGCAGCCGGCGGATGTATAGAACTTCCCGTCGCGCAAAAACAAAGGTTCTGGATCCACGTGTATCGCCGGGAATTTGCGCGCCAACAGATTCGCATACCGCCAGTGTGTTGTAACGCGCCTTCCATCGAGCAAGCCGGCCTCTGCCAGGCAGAACACCCCCGTGCATACGGAGCAGACGCGACGGCTTTTCTCCGCGATGTTGCGGACCCAATCGAATAAGGATGAGTGATCCGCGGACGCGTCAAGTGAATCGGGCTCTCCGGCAACGACTAAAGTATCGGGGATGCCTTTGTATCTGCTAAATGGACAAGCGCCAAGGATGCTTAGCCCCGATAGGGTATCAATCGAACTCCCCGCAATCGAAAGAAGCGTAACCTCGTAGCATGGCTGCACAAGTCTACGCCTCTCTTGCCCCACTCTGGCGGCCATGAGGAAGGCTTCGTAGGGTCCGGCAAGATCCGACAAAGCTACATTCGGCAGCGCCAAAACGGCGATTCGGCGCGGACCATCCCCAGCGAATGGGTGCGGCGGAATCTCATGGCCGATGATTTGCAATCGTCTCTTGGAAGCTGTGTCCATCGTTGGTTCCCGTGAGCCTCTCTGAACACGATTCTCGTCGAAAACGGTCCTTGTTACGAGGACAAAGATCCCACTCTTCCGGCCAAAATCGTTTTAGAACACAGTTGTACAGCTTCCCGCGAGCGTTGCGATGGTGGGAGCGTGCGGGTACTTGGTAGTTTGAATTTTCCCGTGTTGCGCGCGAAGGAAATTCCAGCCCGCAACCTTGGCCAATTTTCAAACGGTTGGAAAACCCGGTTATCGGAGAATGAGCGGCGCGGGGAAAGGACGCCCGGCTATGCCGGCGCGAGTGCATCCTCTACTTCACCTGAGGCTACCGTTTCGTCAGCCTCCGTGTTAACGCTGTCGGCTTCGATAGCTGCGATCAGTCGCTTGGCCACGCCGCTGATCGTTTGAAGCGAATCGCGGAGTTGTTCGCCATCGACGTTGTATGTTGCCAGATAGTTGGACGCGACGTGCTCGATGCCGAAGTGCCGCATCACTACGTAGGCGGTTGCTTCTGCTTCCAATTCGCGTTGGCTTTTGGTCTTGCTTTTGGCTTCACGGCGATTGTCTCCCTGATGCAGATCTTCATGGGCGAGCTCATGAACGATGACTCCACATTTGGAAACGGTGGAGAGACTCTGGCGAATGACAATCCGGCCACCGGTAGAGTAGCCTTCGACGCCATGTTGAGTGATTTCCTCGTAGTCGAGGACGACATTTAGTTTCGGAGCAGCAGCCTCGAGGCGCGGAAGCAGTTCTTCGCCGCCGCCGGCAGCACCGGTCGTCAGAGTTGGAATCGGCTCCCCCTCTGTATCCTCTTGAGCAAACACCCAGCACGTTTTGAAGCCTCCGAGTCGTTTCACCGTTAGGCTATCGGCATCGTCCTCTTCTACTTTCTTGCGATAGACGCATGGAGCCAGAATGGCTATTCCCTTGGCACCCTTTTTTACGTGACGGCCTAGTTTCTTCCAAGTTTGAAAGCCGGCAATGCGACAAGCTGAGGGTCGTTGCAGAGAGATAAGTAGCTGATTGTTGAACGAATAACTAGAAAATTTTGCCATCGCATTCAGCCAGCATAGAAACGTTTCGCTTTTGCGAACCGCATCGGTTTCCGCTGCCAGGGCATTTACGCTCGACTCGATTTGTTCAGTGAGAGCGCGAGCTTTATCATTTGTCATAGAATTGATCTCCTTTTGTCGTGTGCCTGCTGCACAGGACCAGGGGAGCTGGTGTAAGTCAAGGCCGAAGCGAAGCGAAGTGCAATTCAGCCTTGACCACCAGCTAGGATGGGACGACAGCAGCAGGTACAGACCTTTTTGTGCGAGTACAGACTGTCTTAGAAGACACGCTCAGAGACCGCCACCGCTTTGACCCGCCACTTTTCTGATAGACTCTAAGTCCGCTGATGCTGGAGAGCGTTCCTCATCTGCTAGGAAACACGCAAGTCCAGCCACTTGGAGCACTATGTCACGCATTCCTGCAGCGCGATTAGCAGGCAGTTGTTCCAGGAGTACCGCCTGAAGCGAGCAATCACGGCGAGATAGTTGAGTAAGGCTTCGCTCTTCCCGGTTTCAAGTGCGGTGGCAAGTTGGTCGAGCGCATTCTCAGCCAACTACCTTGCGTGGTCATTGATGCTCTTGAGTCGAGTATCTGGCTCGGTTCCACGTGAAACAACTTCTTCTGAATCAGTGTGTTGCATCTGTTTTGCCTTTCTCTCAGCGCGCCCTTTTTGCGCGCGCCTGTGCCTGCAATGGGGGCAACAGCGCGAGGGGCCCTCGGTCAAGGCCGCGACGGATGTCGCGCCCAGAGGGTCGGAGCGTTAGCGGAGAGCCTTTACCGGGGTGCGCGCTGTTGCTAGTTCATGGCGAAGCAGAAACTAACTTCAATCGACGGAGAGGCGTAAGCAAGCAGACGGAGCGGAGCGACTACCGAAGCGAGGCGTTGCGGGGCAGGAGCTCCCGGTGGGATGGGTGGCGGAAGACAGCGCGGTGTGTGCGCGGACTGAAGCCAGGGAAGGGCGAAGCTCTTCCTACCTGATGGTACGAAGTGTGGTCGTAACGGAATTGAATCCAAGGGACGGGAACGGATGCAGCCCAAGCTTACGCGCACCCGCTCAAACATGACGCCAGTGGATTTCACAGGCATGGGGCGGCGCGGATACGGCGCGTCGAACGGATTCACCGCGTCAAGCCTGAGATGCCAAACTGCTGCTATTTCGTCCAACGGCGATGTCACCATTGGAAACACGACTCGGCTTTCGTGTAGTAGAGCTCCAACTTCGATCCGAATTAGGCCAGAATGGTCTGCTTGCGAAATTTCTCGAAGAATTCGGTCCTTTGGATGGATTTCAGCAATGTCGTCTCGCTGGAGTTTCAGAAAATTCTGTAAAACTGGTGCCGGGCGGAAACATTTAGCGACCCCGCGCGCTAAGATCCGCCAGGCTCTGGCTTCGCTGGGAAAAGAGTTAGGCTGGGCAATATTTCATCTTCTTCGATCGCGAGCAGGCGAAGATTTTCCGATCAAGTCTCGCTGGGCTTGAATTAGACGCAGCGCGTTTAGCTTTAGCTTGCTGATGGTATTTCAGGCTGCGGCAGCCATCCACCTTTTTCGTTAATTTCAAATGTATTTTGCTTGAGAAAAGAATCTTCGCTTGGTTCTACGACGGTCACAAAGCGCCGACCGTCCTCTGACTGATAGTAGGCTTTGACACCTTCTCGTTTGATTGTGGCCGAGTCCGTGCCAAGAAGTGACTTTTGACCCGGACCCAGAATATTGTGGAGGATCCCGGCAGTTCCCGCAATGACGGAGCCGGTCGGAATTACTTTAACGTCAAGGGCCACGCCTTGACCATGATTTTCTGCATACAGCAGATCAGGATAGTTTGGGTTTGGATTTGCATGACTTGCAATAACGAGAATCGGACGGAGTCTGGCTAAGATTTCGTGTCGTGTGAGTTCGCTCTGAATGCGCGCCGCTTGGACGGCTTGTTCAGCGGCGATGCGTTGCGCCTCAGCAACCTCCGTCGCTGAACGAGCAGCGCGTGCTTGTTCTTCTGCTGCCTGCGCCGCTCTTTCTGCGGCTGTTCTCTGCTGTTCCAGCACGCCAATTTGCGCGCGCGCGGCTGCGGCTTGGTCAGTGGCAGCCTCAGCTTGGCGATTCGCGGCGCCTACCTGACGGTTTACTGCAAGTAGAGTTCGAATCAGGACGATGATGGTAACGAAACTGACGACGAAGGAGATGATGATTCCGATCGCCACGGCGTTCTGTCCGGACGTAAACCGGCCCCATAAATTACTGATCGAATCCAGAGATGCGCGAAGAAAAGTAGTCATTGTGAGCGCAATCAGCCTATCATTTGGGCTGATAGCGTTGCACATTGCCGTTCATCAGATCGAATGACGCCTTCGTGATCTTCAGGACTTCAAGCGCACGCGCCTCATTCCAATCGCGCAACGCTCCTGGCGTGTACTCCTGCCCTTCTGACTCTTTGAAACCAGTTCTGCTGTGGCGCCTTCAGTGGCAAATGATCCGTCTCGTTGGCGACGGCCACGAACTTTAGGCGAATTGAAACCCCACCAACGAGACTTCGGGCGGCAAACGCGTGCTCACGACTCTGGGAACAGAGCAGGAAGAGGCGAGAACTGGAAAAGCACCGCGCCCGACGACTTGCGCTACCCTTACTTAGACTTTCTGTTGGCCGCGCATATGACACCGACTTGGTCCAGCGAATTTTGGAAACGATCTGCGCTGTGGCGAACGTTGGCCCCGAAGCTGATGCATTCATTTTCATCGGTGTCGCTGACAAAGAGCAGGACGCAAAGCGAGTGGAACAATTGGATGGTATAGAAGCGCCTAGAATCGGGCAGCGCTACGTTGTTGGAATCGACCGAGAGGTTGCCGTTCTTAAGACAAAGACCGATAGCTACTTAGAAAAGTTGGTTGGTGCTATCAGGGCAGCCGACCTCAGCGAACCGCTGAAAACTCAGGTCCTCTCGAAGATCGACGTTATCGCCTATCGCGGTAAGATCGTGATCCAGATTAGGGTGCCTGCGCAGCAGCAGGTTTCGTTTCTAGGGAGTGATGCCTTCACGCGGCAAAACTCTCAGACGGTAAAGGTACGAGGGAGAGAATTACTTGCGCTAAATAGCCTTTTCCAGCGGCGGAAGTGATACTACTATACCCGCTGTAGCCGTCGCCGTCGATCACGCCGAGGGGACCACCCCAAAAGGTGGCCTGACGGTAGCTCCCGGTTCATTCCCGTCCAAGATACTTCACGTGTGCTTTTTCTCCGTCGTCTTTATCCAACAGAATGTACTCGTTGTCGTCGCCTGTCCTGTCGCTCGGCAGTACAACGATATTGGTGATGGGTAGCCACAGTGCGGTATCGATTTGATCTAAGGTATCGACCTGCCACAAGGATCCGTCTTCGAGGGTGATGATCTTGCCGTCAGTCATTCTCCTGAATCCAATGTCCCCCGCCGATATTGTAGAGTCTTGAGCGCTTCTGGATCGGCGCAGGGCCGGACGAAGACGTAGCAGCAGATGAAGCTGTTTTGGACGAGTTGCAGGCTGCTAATCCTGCAGCGTAGGCCCTGTTAGCAATCTTCAAAATGAACGTGTTGAGAATGCTCTTCTTAGCCTCATTCATTCCTTCGATACCAATACCCTTACGCTCCTGCGGGCTCATTGCCCCCAGCCCAGGCGGCAAGGATTGCCCGTGAGCCAGAAACCCGGCAAAAACCGGGAGTAGTGTTATCGCCTCAAGAAGCTTTCTCATCGCGCCCTCCGATCAACTAGAAAATACACCAGTTAAGGAACAGAGGCTCAGGCTAGGTATCTCAGGCTACATTTTCTCGACTCCACACCAAATGCCGGACCGCCATTTCAAGGATCTTGTCGAGACTCTCGCTCTTGAGCCCGGTCGTGGTTTTGAGCGCCCGCACCACTTCCAACTCTGACAACTGCGCGGGAAGCAAAGGAAACCACGGCCGCGCGTCGGGCGAATAACGATTGATCGGACGCGACTGGGCTATCGCGCGGAGTACCGATTTCTGTATGTACCGGCGTGCTGCGGGTCCACTGCTAGCGATTCCCGGCTCGCATCCTGATTGAGAGCTTGAAGAGCCTTCTTGACGGTGAGTTCAGCATAGTACTGCGGATTTGGTTTGTCGGGGCGGAAGACGGAAATAGCGGCGATCACCGCGTTTGTGGCCTCGCCGCGAGCCAACGCGCGCTTGGCATAGGCCCAGTCCCTTTCCGATTGTGAAAGATGGTCTGGCGGTCGGTTGGTTGTTGGATTG
>JBAUZG010000126.1:0-2978 GCA_049585195.1 Bryobacteraceae bacterium
CGATGGGGCCGGGCTGGTGGTACTGCGGCTCGTGCCAGGACAAGTTCACGGTGCGCGTCGGAACCGTCTTCGAGCGCTCGCACATCCCGCTGCACAAATGGTTGCTCGCCATCCGGCTGATGACATCGAGCAAGAAGGGCGTCTCGGCGCACCAGCTGCATGGGACGCTCGGGATTACCTACAAGTCGGCTTGGTTCCTGGCGCATCGCATCCGCGAAGCGATGGCGATCGGACCTGGCGCACCGTAGCTCGGCGGTGAAGGCAAGGTCAACGAATCGGACGAAACTTTTATCGGCCAAGCGGGAAGCCACGATCCCAACAGTTGGATCTTCGCCAATGAGCGCGGCTGGGTTCGCAAGGGCGGCGACGAAAAGATGAAGGTCATGACGCTGGTCGAGCGCGGCGGCGAGGCTCGCTCGATCCATGTCGATCGCCTAACTTCGGCGAAGGTCTACGAGATCCTGGTGCTCAACGCGAAGCGCGAGAGCACGCTGAACCGGACGAGGCGAGTTACTACGTGCGTCCCGGGCGCCGTTTCGCCAAACACGAGACCGTGACGCACAGCGCCGACGAATACGTCCGCGGCGATACCCACGTGAACAGCGTCGAAGGCTACTACTCGATCTTCAAGCGCGGCATGAAGGGCATCTATCAGCACTGCGCAGAAAAGCATCTTCACCGCTACCTTGCCGAGTTCGATTTCCGCTACTCGCACCGCGTCAGACTCGGGGTTGATGACACCGAGCGCACCCGCCGCGCGATCGCCGGTGCCGAAGGCAAGCGGCTCACCTATCGGCGGACTCGTAGCCAAGCCGAAGCCGAAGAGATTCCGTTCCCTGAGCCGCGCTGGCCGGACGAATCGCCTTATCGTGAGCCGACGCAATTGGAATTCGAGTTTGTGATATAAGGAAGAGTGACGGGAGCGGGCCGGAATCCCGCTCTTCGTCGGTATTGATCGGCCGTTCCTGGCCCGCTGGCGCAGATTACCGGATGGCTAAGGCAAAATATCGCCGCCCGCCGGATAAGGCGGTTTATTTCCATCTTGCGGGAATATGCGTAACTGTGGCCGGTGTAGTTTCTCCTATGCTGTTCCCGGATTGGGCTCGGCCTATTCTTATTGGTATGTTCGTTGTTGGCGTTACTGGCGGAGTAGTATTTACCAGCATACCGCTTTTCATATATCGATTGAAACGGCCGTGGCTTTCTTCAGTTATACTGACTGCTATTATCATTTCGGCTGCATGGTGGTTATGGCCTACAGACATCTTTGATAAGCAGATGCCTGGATTGACCATCTCGATGAGACAGCGGTTGTTTGACACCCCTAAACACAATAATCGTACGTTATTTTATCTGAAAAATGATCGAGGAGCGGAGGTTAAGTTATATTTGTCATCTAGTGGCTTGTTTACGTTCTCTATTAAAGACGTTTACCAATCAACCTACGATTTGGAGGCAAAGTTATATAGATCGGAGGTGCCGGTGGATGCCTTTTTCACGCTTTTTTGTGAGGTCGCTCTAACTGATTCCGAAAGCGTGCTAAGAATTGTGGTAGATAAGAAAGAAATCAGGAGGAGAACCATACCGACCAATATTGAGTTAGGGGATGGAAGTTGGAAACCAAATCTCGGAGGAGGTGCCACTTTCATGTTTCTAGAGGGAGGTATAATGGTATCGGCCATTACGAACAAAGACATTGCAAGATTAGTTGACAATCAACAACAGTTCTTCAAAAATTAGCTGCGCGTCTTGCCCTTGTGAACGCGGCCCTTCGATGCGGGCCGCTCTTTCGCCTTGGGCGCTGGTGCGGTCCGGTGCTTCGGCGGTGTGTTGAGGGCATTGCGTAGCGCGCGCTGGAAACGCTCTTCCATGCCGGGCTCGTCGGTGATTTTATCGAGCGGGTCGTCCCGCTTACCCTCCGTCTTCATGCGGAGACATTATGGCACGCAGTCCCGACCTGCAACCGCCTTGAATTGACCGCGATTCCTACAACGATACCCTAAGACATACGGTCGAAGCTATAGGATTCGTCGTCATCCTTTGGGCGGATCTTGAAGATGATATAAATCGTCTTGTAATGCAACTGCTAGAGCACGATACGCTTTATTACGAGGTAGTCGGTCATATTGATTTTAGGGACAAAATCCAAATCATCAAGTCGAGCGCCCTTAGACTGTATCATCCGAGCACATGGTTTTATGAAATGGAGAGGATCTTAAATATGATCGACGGCGAGCTACGACTGGAGCGGAACCGAATGATACATGATGTGTGGCTAAGACCCGAAGATCCGGGACTCACCACTCGTAAGGATGTCGTTCGCCCCGAGATTGCAAAAACCCCAAGCGAGGCAACGAATTCTGCACCGGGACAATCTGCCAATTTCCGGAGAGGAACTTTGGCGATTAGGTCAGCGCATTCTCGCGGCGATCATGGACCTTGGCGATCTTTCGTACCGGATTCCAAAGCGCGCATCGCCAGATAAATCGCCGTAACGATATGCTCTCCGGCCAGCGCTGGACGAGCGATGTCGAGCGGCACGTTTTGATTCAGAGCCTTCACTCCCGCCCGAATGATCGCGTCGTTGATTTTTGCGCCGGCCTGTCGCTGGCTCATGTGGTTGACTCCTGGATTTCAGTCAAGTATATAATCGCCAGCTGGGAAGCGCTCGAACCGTTCGACAACTCGTTCCCGGAGATGCTGCGCTAAGCGAAGATCCACTCACACCGCGTCACCCAGAGCTCCCCGCCGCAGTGTTACGCGTCACCGGAGCGTGTCATCCAGGAAGCGATACAGCGCTTGAATGACAGCGGGTTTGTGGGCGCGGCTCCCAGCGGTACCTACTCGTGGAAAACTCCCATTATTCCCGCGTGACATACTGATAATATTTATTATTTTTGTGGTCGGAGTGAGAGGATTTGAACCTCCGGCCCCTGCCTCCCGAAAGCAGTGCTCTACCAGGCTGAGCTACACTCCGC
>JBAUZG010000127.1:0-8522 GCA_049585195.1 Bryobacteraceae bacterium
TGGCGACCTGAACTGGATCACGCTGAAGGCTTTGGAAAAAGTTCGGGAACGGCGATACCCTTCGGTAGCCGAGTTGGCGGCCGATGTCCAGAGATATCTTGAGCACCGGCCGGTGCTGGCGTCGCCGCCGGGCGCGCTGTACCGAGTGCGCAAGTTTCTTCGCCGGCACAGGCCAGCCGTTTTCCGTACAGCGGATGCACTGGCGGCTTGGTCGCTTGGGCACCGCGATTCTCCTCCGAGACCAGAGTCGGCAACCAAAGTCACGATCGTTCTCGGAGATTTCGCCAATACCACGGGGGGCCCAGACTTCGATGGAACGCTTCGCCAGATTATGGCTGTTGAGCTAGGGAGGTCTCCCCACCTCATCGTCCTTTCGGATGCGCGCATGAGCGAGACCCTGGATCTGATGGTCCGAGCTCCGGATGCAAAGCTCACCCCGGATGTTGCGTCCGAAATCTGCGAGCGGACAGGGAGTGCCGCAGTCGTGGAGGGCTCGATTGCCCGCTTGGGTAGTCACTACGTGTTGGGCTTGCGCGCAAGGAATTGCCGAACCGGAGATATCCTGGACGAAGAGCAGGCACCAGCAGCCAAAAAAGAGGACGTTTTCAAGGCGCTGGCCCAAATGGCAAATCGGTTAGGGACCCGGGCCCCCGAGTCGCTTCCGCCCATGGAAAAGGCGCGTAGCATGCCGACTGAGGTAACCACGCCCTCATTGGAGGCTTGGAGGTCCTACAACGCTGCAATGAAGGCTATCCAGGGCGCAGCCGCAGGGGTGGAAGGCGTCTCATTGCTGAAGCGGGCCATCGAGTTCGATCCGAATTTTGCGATGGCTTATGCCGTAATGGGGCGGATATATGACGGCCTCGGGGAGTCCGAACTTGGAGCGGAGAGCATCGCCAGGGCTTACGAGCTACGGGATCGGGTCGGCGATCGGGAGAACTTTTTCATCAGCTTCAACTACTACCGTCAGGCGCCCAGAAATTTGGAACTGGCGCGACAGACCTTGGAATCGTGGGTACACAAGTACCCCGGCGACGTGATGCCCCACTGGTTCCTGTCGGGCCTCACGTCGCTGGGGACTAGCCATCACGAGAGAGCCGCGGAAGAAGGTCAAAAAGCGATCGAACTAGATCCGGATTTCGCTGTCCCTTACTATAACGCGGCTTTTGCCTATCTCTACCTGAACCGCCTCTCAGACGCTGAGGCGCTGCTTCGTAACGCATCGGAACGTAAGATCGAAGTCAGTAATCTCTCGATATGCCGGTACTTCATCGCTTTTCTGAAAAATGACCAAACAGCAATGGAAAGGGAGATGGCCCAACGTAAGGCAAAACTGGAAGCCCAGGGATGGTTCGAGCACCAGGAAGCGTTGACCTTGGCCTATCAAGGCCGATTGCAAGAAGCAAATCGGCTATCGGAGTGTGCGGTAAGCCTGGCTCGGCAAGGAGGTTTGCCGGAGCGAGCCGCCATGTTCGCAGGCGCTCGCGCCGTGTGGAACGCGCTGTACGGGATTCGCGCGCAGGCGCAAACAGACGCCGGCGCGGCGTTGTCACTTTTCCGGGGACGTGACACCGATTATGGACCGGCCTTTGCTCTGGCGCTTCTGGACGACTCCGGGCAAGCCCAGAAGATCGCAGGGGAGCTCGAAAAGCGCTACCCGGAGGACACATGTGTCCTTTTCACTTACCTGCCTGCGCTAAGGGCACTCGACGCTCTTAACCACGGTGACGCAGCGAGAGCGCTCGAAATGACGCAAGCCGCCGCTCCCTATGACCTCGCTGTTCCGGGTACAGCATACTTGACCGCTTTCTTCGGAGCTCTCTATCCGGTCTATGTGCGTGGCCTCGCTTACTCCCGGATGGGGCGCCACCGCGAGGCAGCGGCTGAGTTTAAAAAAATTCTGGATCATCCGGGAATTGTGCTGAATGATCCGATCGGGCCAATGGCGCGTCTCCAACTGGCCAGAGCGTTGGACGCTTCCGGAGACCGCGCGAAATCAGCCGCGGTCTACAAGGATCTCCTCGCGCTCTGGCAGGACGCCGATCCCGATGTTCCAGTCGTGCAGGAAGCCAGGACGGAGTCCACTCGACTGTAACTTTGCGCGCTGGATTCCTTATCCTGTTTAGCGGAATGCCCGTGAGGATAAGACCATGACCAACGGCCAAACCATGCACACGCTGCCCGGACCATCTCAGTTTCCGACGACGCGGTGGACCCTGGTCGTCGCTGCCGGGGATCCACATCGCAAGGAAGCTCGATCTGCTCTGGTTTCGCTGTGTGAGAACTACTGGTATCCGTTGTATGCCTATCTGCGCCGGCGCGGTTATTCGGCCGATGAGGCGCAAGATCTCACGCAGGAGTTCTTCATCCGAGTGTTGGAAGGGCGATATCTCGATCGAGCTGACCCGGAAAAGGGCCGTTTTCGATCGTTCATTTTGACTTCCTTGAAATTCTTTGTGGCCGACGAAGAGGACCGCCAGCGCGCGCGCAAACGCGGCGGCGGAACGGTCGTGCCACTTGAATTCTCGTCCGGCGAAGAGCGCTACCAACGCGAGCCTGCGCACGATGAAACCCCGGAGCGGATTTTCGAGCGGCGTTGGGCGCTTTCCGTGCTTGAGCGGGTAATGGGGAGATTGCGCGACGAATTCGTGCATCACGGCCGCCCGGAGCATTTCGAGCGATTGAAAGTGTTCCTTCTCGGGCAGTCCGACGCGCCGTATGCCGCACTGGCACGCGAAATGAAAACGTCAGAAGGAGCGCTCAAGGTGGCCATTCACAGGCTGCGCAAGCGGTATCGGGACCTCTTTCGCCAGGAAATCGCGGATACTGTGGCCGATCCCGCAGAAGTAGAGTCCGAACTCCGGTTTCTGGCGGCCGTGCTGACGAGGAAGTAGCGGCCGGCCGCCCCCCGGTCGGTTCAGGTGGTCGAAACCCCATGCAGCAACCAGTTTCAAAAGCTACGGCGATCGGATGCCGGAAGCGCAAGTGCATCACAAGGGCGCTCCTCCTTGGAACGTTGTGGTCAGTCGTCGAGGACGGGGGTAAGGGTTTCTTGCGGGCGCGGATGAAGCTCGTGATGGCTTGACAGGGTGCGGGCGCATGTATTCCAGCGCAGCAGCGCGTCATCGTTGTCTGGGGGGCGCACAGCCGCGGCGCGCTCGTATGCGGCCATCGCCTCGATGAACTCCTCATAAGCCTTGCAATTCGTGTCCGGCAGCCCGTGTCGCATCCGCGCTCTCGCGGACCGCTCCAAAATAATGCCGGCGTAGTACGCCCGTTCGTACTCGCCTTGCAAGGCGGATAGCACGGCGCGGGCGCGGCCGGGCGAAACCTGCTCTCCAAACTGGTCGGTAATGGCGAGCAGAAGTGTCACTAACGCGGTCTGGTTGCGCGGCTCTATTTTCAAAACATCCTCACAAATGCTTTCCGCTTGCCATGGCTCGTTGAGCAAGCGGTAGAGGTGCGCCTTTTCGAGCGCTGCCGGAATGGCGGCGCTTGAAAGGGGTTTCAGTTCGAATTCCATAGAACCTCCTTGGAATTGGAAAAATCGACGAACCGCTCCCTGGCAGTCGCGGCTCGGTCAGAGTGCTCGGTCGTTTGCAACGTCTCGCGTTCCATCAAGATCCGGTGAAAATTCGGAACAGTTTTCGCAGCGGATCGAAATATTCGTCAACCACGCGCTCTTTCAGCGGAATGATGGCATTGTCCGTGATGGTGATGCCTTCGGGGCATACCTTCGTGCAACATTTTGTGATGTTGCAATAGCCTATTCCATGGTCTGATCGCAGGTCTTTCAGGCGGTTTTCCGTATCGAGCGGATGCATCTCGAGCGCTGCTGTGTAGACGAGAAACCGGGGACCGATGAAGTGGTTATGCAACGTGTGCTCGCGCAGGACATGGCACACGTCCTGGCAGAGATAGCATTCGATGCATTTGCGGAATTCCTGAACGCGGTCCACGTCCTCCTGCGCCATTCGCCACGTTCCGTCTGGGGAGTCAGGCGGGCGGGGCTTAAAGGGCTTAATTGTTTTCTTTAGCCGGTAGTTCCACGAAACATCCGTCACCAGATCTTTCACCGGCGGGAAGCACTTCATGGGCTCGAGCATCACTGGCTGATCGAGCGGCAGCGAGCTAAGGCGCGTCATACACATGAGCCGAGGATTTCCGTTGATCTCCGCTGAGCACGATCCGCACTTACCAGCCTTGCAGTTCCATCGTACGGCCAGATCGTTGGCTTGCTCGGCTTGGATGCGATGAACCGCATCGAGTACGACCATGCCGGGAGAGATCTCCATCGCATAGTCATGAAAATCGCCTTCTCCGTTTTGACCGCGCCAGATCCGAAAGGTTGCTGTGGGCATGGATATTCTCTTCGCCTATTTCATCTCTTCGATAACTTGCTTTAACTCGGGCGGCAATTCCTTGAGCGGCTCGCGCGTCAGTTGTGGCTCGCCGGAATCGCCGCGCCGCAGAATGATGTTACATCGCCCCGCGGCTTCGTCTTTTTGCGGGTAATCGTCGCGGAAATGCGCGCCCCGGCTCTCTTTACGCTCGATAGCGGCGCGCGTAATGAGTTCCGATACAGTGAGCAGGTTGGGCAAATCCAAAGCGGTGTGCCAGCCGCCATTGTATTCGCGATTTCCCGCCACACCCACATCGCGAGCTCGTTCGCGCAATTTGCGGAGTTCTTCGAGAGCGCGTTCGAGCTCGTCCGCCCGCCTCACGATTCCCGCCAAATCCTGCATCATGTGCTGCAGATCGCTTTGGATTTGGTAGGGATTTTCACCGTTAGGGTCAAAAGGCGCGAGCGCATTCCGGGCAAGATTGTCGAGTTCGGCCTCATCCACTTTGGCGGCCCCGTTTTCCTTCGCAAATTGAGCCGCATATTCACCGGCCCGCTTTCCGAAGACAAGTAAATCGGAGAGGGAATTTCCACCCAGACGGTTTGCTCCATGCAGACCTGCCGCGCATTCACCGGCCGCGAAGAGTCCAGGCACATCGGACATCTGCGTATCGGCATCGACCCGGACGCCACCCATCATGTAGTGAGTGGTCGGTCCAATCTCCATCGGCTGTTCAATGATATCGATATCCGCGAGTTGCTTGAACTGATGGTACATGCTGGGCAGCTTACGTTTGATGTGGGCGGCGGCATCCGGCATGCGAGCCTTGATCCACGAAATATCCAGGAACACGCCGCCGTGCGGCGAGCCGCGCCCTTCGCGGACCTCCCGGACGATACAGCGCGCCACGTGATCGCGCGTCAGCAACTCGGGAGGACGGCGGGCGTTTTTATCGCCCTGCGTGTAGCGCCATCCCTCCTCTTCGCTGTCGGCCGTATGCGCCCGATAATTCTCAGGGATATCATCGAACATGAAACGCTTTCCGTCTCTGTTGCGGAGAACGCCGCCTTCGCCGCGCACGCCTTCGGTGACGAGAATGCCTCGAACGCTGGGAGGCCAGATCATGCCGGTTGGATGGAACTGAACGAATTCCATGTCCGTTAAAGATGCGCCGGCCTGATAGGCGAGCGAATGTCCATCGCCGGTGTACTCCCAACTGTTGCTCGTAATTTCATAAGCCCGGCCGATGCCACCGGTGGCGAGAACCACGGCCCGCGCGTGAAACAGGAGGAAGCGGCCCCGTTCACGCTCGTAACCGAACGCGCCGGCGATGCGGCCATCGTCCTTCAACAAGGCGAGGATTGTGCACTCCATGTGGACATCCATGCCGAGATGAACGCCGTGATCCTGCAAGGTGCGTATCATTTCGAGCCCTGTGCGGTCGCCGACATGGGCGAGACGCGGGTAGCGATGGCCGCCGAAGTTACGCTGCAGAATGCGTCCGTCTTTCGTGCGGTCGAACAACGCGCCCCACGCTTCCAGTTCCCGGACGCGGGCGGGCGCTTCTTTAGCGTGAAGTTCGGCCATACGCCAGTTGTTCACGTACTGGCCGCCGCGCATGGTGTCGGCGAAATGAACTCTCCAGTTATCGCGCTCGTCGGTGTTGGCGAGGGCTGCGGCGATACCTCCCTCGGCCATGACGGTGTGCGCTTTCCCGAGCAGGCTCTTGGTGACTACGCCGACGCGCACGCCATTTGCCGATGCCTCGATTGCCGCTCTTAATCCTGCTCCACCCGCCCCAATTACCAGCACATCGTAGTGGTGCGCCTGGTATTCCGCCATCAAAAAATTCTCCAGTCGGACCAGATTCCCATGGCGCAAAGCCGTACGTATAGGTCGGCGAACATGACCGAGAACAGGCTTGTCCAGGCGAACAGCATGTGGCGCCGGTTCATGCAAGTGACGCAGGCGTAACTGGTTTTGAGAACGGGCAACTTGGAGATTTCATCAGCGCGTCCACCGGCTAGATGGCGGAGAGAGTGACAACCGAACGTGTAGCAGGCAAGGAGCACAAGGTTTACGGCCAAAACGAGCGTTCCTACACCTATGCCAAACTGCGCCTGCCCAGTTTGAGGATTCACGAACCACAAAGCCCTCCAAACGTCCAGTGCGAGAATGACGAGAAAGACAAGCGCGAGATACAGGAAATAGCGATGAATGTTTTGCAGGATTAACGGAAATGAACGCTCGCCTCGGTAGCTCTTACGCGGTTCGCCAACTGTGCAGGAAGGAGGATCGGCCCAGAAGGCTTTGTAATACGCGCCGCGGTAGTAGTAGCAAGTAACCCGGAATCCGCCGGGCGCCCATAGGATGAGAAGGGCCGCCGAGACCGGCGCCCACGAAGGCCACCAGCGGGGCCACACGCCGAACCAGGCATGAAGCGGGTTTCCGAAAAGCTCGGGTGAGTAGAACGGCGACAGGTAAGGCCCGAACCTGTAATATTGCCCTTGAAATGCAGCCCACGTTGAATAAACGATGAAGAGCGAAAGCCCGAGAAATGTCAACAGAGGTTGAATCCACCACAGATCGCGGCGTGTAGTTTGGGCAAAGCGACCGCCCCTCAAGGGGATGTCGATTGAGGACATGCAATCTCCGCGTGAAAGATTTAGTTACGACGGTAAGAATATACCGTTGCGATTGAGGATGCGGCCTGAGAGGCCGAAGGGCCTGCCCCATATGCGTTAACTTAAGCGTTTCGCAGACGCGGTTGCGCCGTTTCGAGCCGCGAAGGCCACTTTCCAGTAACCCGGTTTTCCGTCCAGTGAGTTCTAAGCGATGTTGCTGCGATTCCTAAACGCTTCGCGACCAGGCAGTACTAACCCGTGGCCGACCTCCGCACTGCGGTCAGCAGGTTCATTTTCCCGGATTGCCGACCAACCGCTCGGAGCGGCAGTGCTCAATCGTATGCGTCAGTTGACTGCAAGTCCTAATGCGAATTTTCGCTGCGGCGCTCTGCAACCATAAGCCACGGCCATTTTTTGCTGCTTGGGACCGGATTCGGGAGGTATCTAATTGAGCGGAAGATATCGGTGTGCTCGGCGCCAGTCGCGCACACGACAACTCGTGCGATCAGCTCTCGTGCGATCAGCTATTGATGAGAACGGAGACATGGAACATGAAGCCTAATGAACCCAGCCGCACAGCCCTGATAATCGCCCGACAACGAGCTGCTCATCAGGTGCTCGATCATGGCTCAATCCTCTATGACCCATTTGCCATGAAGATTCTGCGTGAAGACGAAAAGGAAGTGCTTCAATTTGCGGACGGACACCCCTTGGCCAGCATCGGACGTCTGTTCACCACCGCGCGAAGCCGGATTGCAGAAGATGCTTTGTCAAGAGCTGTCGAAAGAGGGGTTCGGCAGATCGTTATCCTTGGCGCCGGACTCGACACTTTCGCTCTCCGGAATCCCCATGGCGCACGACAGATCCGTATCTATGAGGTGGACCACCCCGCAACGCAGGCATGGAAACGCCAGCGCTTGGCTGAAGCTCAAATCGCACTTCCGCCATGGCTTATTCTCGTGCCAGTCGATTTCGAGCGGGACGATGTGGGAGAGAAGCTCGTCGTCCCAGGCTTTCAGCAGAACTCGCCCGCGTTTTTCACTTGGCTCGGGGTTGTGCCATATCTGACACAGGACGCTATCTGCCGCACTCTGGACTACATGTCGTCAATCCAGAACTCGGAGGTGGTGTTCGACTACATGGAACCTTCCGAGGCATTCTCCGAAGAGCTAAGGCAATTAGAAACGGAGCGGACGGAACAGCTCAAGAAAATTGATGAACGTTCTGTCAGCCGTTTCGAGCCGGCTGGCATTGCAGCGATTCTGCGCGCGCACGGATTTTGTGCCATCGAAGACATCAATTTCCAGGAGATCGCGTCCAGGTTCGGCCGCGCCGTTCAAGGACTCGCGCCCGGACACGCTGGTGTTCATGTTGTCCACGCTAAGCACTAATTGAACGCGGTCATCTATTGCTGCATTCCACGTGGTTCCGGCTGATGTTGCCCTCCGGCTGTAGGCTTGTCGCTTTATCGAGCCAAAGTTTTTATGCATGAGAGTTCTATTCTGAGTGTTGGCCGAGCTGCGACTGAATTACGCTGGTTCGGGAGCAACTGCTC
>JBAUZG010000128.1:0-18732 GCA_049585195.1 Bryobacteraceae bacterium
CGTCACTATAGAGAAGCGGCCGACTTGTTTTTGTCCCTCCCGACACCATGCCGACAAGTTTTTATCGCGTAAATCAATCTCTTCGACAGGATAACGGCTTACGCTCCGGCGTCGGTTTCATCGTCGCTGCCGGCCTCGCGGCCCTCTGGATCGTCTGGGCCTTCGAAACGCGAGTGCCCCGCTACGAAATAACCTCCTCGGCGCGCTTCGAGGTCTCAGGATCGGCCTATCCCGTTCAAGCAAGTACAGCCGGCCAGATTGTCTCCACCAACCTTGTCTTGGGAGAAGAAGTCCACGCTGGCGACGTGCTGGCCGATCTCGATTCGGAAAGCGAGCGCCTCGCTCTCGAGGAAGAGAAAACCAAACTCGTCGCGCTCGATCCACAACTCGCCGTTCTCCGCGCCCAAATCTCCGGCCAGAATGAAGGTCGCGTCGGCGAACGAAGAGTGCTCGGTCTGTCGCTCGAAGAGGCGCAGGCGAAATTTCGCGAAGCCGAGGCCCAGGCCATCCTCGCCGAACAGCAGGCCGGCCGGGCAAACCGTCTCCGCGCCGACGGCTTGATCGCTGAAGCCGATGCTCAGCAGGCAAACGCCGTCGCGAAAAGCCGCCGTGCCGCCGCCGAAGATCTTCGAATCGCAATCGGCCGGCTCGAGCCCGAGCTGCGAGTCCGAGAAAGCGATCGCGAAGTGAAGTTGGATCAGATTGCCAGTGATATCGCAAAACTCGAAGCCCAAAAGTCCGCATCGCTGGCGGCAGTGAAGCGGCTCGAGTACGAAATCGAGCGGCGCCGTATTCGTGCCGCCGCCGATGGCCGGCTCAGCGATTGCGCCATTCTCCGGCCCGGATCGCATATCAGCGAAGGCGAGACCATCGCCGTCATCCTGCCTACCGGGCGCTTGCACGTTGTGGCTGAGTTTCCCCCCTCCTCCGCATTCGGCAAATTACACCCGGGGCAGCCCGCACGAGTCAAATTGAAAGGCTTTCCGTGGATGCAATACGGCACAATTGCCGCAAAAGTCTCGCGCGTGGCGGGCGAGATCCGCGATGGACAGGTGCGGGTAGAACTGGCTCTCTCAACCCCTGCTCCTTCCCGGATCCCTCTACAGCACGGGCTGCCAGGCTCCGTTGAAGTCGAAGTCGAACGTGTCTCGCCCGCCGTTCTGCTTCTACGCTCCGCCGGAAGGTTTCTCGCTACGCAATGAGGAAGTTCTTCGTCCCGGAGGTCGTTCAAACCTCCGCGATGGATTGCGGCCCGGCTTCGCTCAAGTGTCTGCTCGATGGATTCGGCATCCCCGTCAGTTACGGCCGTTTGCGCGAAGCGTGCCAAACCGATATCGACGGAACTTCCATCGACACGATGGAGACCGTTGCCAATCAGCTCGGACTCGAAGCAGAGCAGATCATGCTTCCGCTCGACCATGTTCTGCTCGAACCGGCCAAAGCGCTTCCCGCCATTGCAGTCGTGTCACTTCCGAACGGTCTCACGCATTTCGTCGTCCTTTGGCGCCGCCACGGAACTCGAGTACAGATCATGGACCCCGCCGCCGGGCGCCGCTGGGTCTCCCGTTCCCAGTTTGAAAACGAGCTGTACCGGCATTCGATAGCGGTTCCAGCCGCCGATTGGCGAGAGTTTGCCTCGTCCGTCGAGTTTCAAGGCTCGCTTGAAGCACGCTTGCGCCATCTTGGCATTGGCGCCAAACGCGCAAAAGCGTTCCTGAACGGCGCGCTCGCCTGCCCAAACTGGAAACCTCTTGCCACGCTCGATGCTGCGGTCCGTCTGTCGTCGGTTCTCTCAGCCTCGGGTGGTCTGCGCAAGGGAGCCGAATCGGCCAAGTTCCTCGAGCGTGTGATCGGGTCTCCTCATTTGATCCCGGGGCGCTACTGGTCGGCCGCTCTCGCCCCCACTGAAGATGGAATCGAGCACGTACGCGTGGCCGGAGCCGTGTTGGTGCGCATCACAGGCAAGAAGGCCGCCATCGTCGAAGACGCGCTCGGCCCGGAACTCAAAGCCGCCATCCATGACAGGACCGTAAAACCGGGCAGGGAATTGCTGCGTTTGCTGAAGCACAGTAACACTAGATTATCGTCGTTGATTCTGCCTACCGTAGCCCTCGCCTCCGCCGGAACTTTGGTCGAGGCCCTTCTGTTCCGCAGTCTCTTTGACATCTCGACGGAGCTTGGGCTGCCGGGCCAGCGAATGGGCGCAATCGGCGCCGTCTTGCTCTTCTCGCTCGCGCTCCTCTTACTCGAAATCCCGATTTTCTCGACAGCCGTTCGCCTCGGGCGCCACATGGAAGCCCGGCTGCGCGTCGCATTCCTCGAGAAAATTCCGAAGCTTGGCGACCGCTACTTTCAAAGCCGCCTCACTTCCGACATGGCCGAGCGAAGCCACGCCACGCATCGTCTCCGGAATTTGCCTGTTCTGGTGCAGCAGCTTTTGCGTGCATGCTGCGAACTTTGCGTGACGAGCGCAGGCATCGTCTGGCTCGAGCCATCCTCTCTGCCTCGGGTGTTGCTCATTCTGCTCGCCGCAGTACTGCCCTCTCTAATAACCCAACCGGCGCTGGCCGAGCGCGATCTGCGCGCAAGGAACCACGCCGCGGGTCTGACCCGTTTTTATCTGGACGCCATGCTAGGCTTGTCCGCCATCCGCGCGCACGGAGCCGAGCGAAGCATCCGCACCGAGCACGCGAAACTCCTGGGCGCGTGGGCCGAAGCCGCCCTCCGCTTGCAGCGAGCCGTCGTCGCATCCGAAGCAGTCCAGCTTTTATTGACGTTCTCGCTCGTTGTGGCGCTGCTTCTGTTCCGCTCACATGGCGCAGCCGATATGGGCCGTGTTCTGCTAGCCGTTTATTGGACCCTCAACATTCCGGTGCTCGGCCAGGAGATCGCCCTTCTCTCGCGCCAGTACCCGTACTATCGCAATCTGACCTTGCGGCTCCTCGACCCCCTCGGAGCTCCTTCTGAGCAACCTAACCGAGCCGCGACCGCAAGGGAGCGGTCCTCTGACTATTTCGCTGCACCCCACATCGCCTTCCACAACGTTTCGGTAGAAATCTCCGGCCATCAAATCCTAGACGATATAAATCTCGAACTCGAGGCCGCCACTCACGTCGCCATAGTAGGTCCGTCCGGCGCGGGGAAGTCCAGCCTCGTGGCGCTTCTCTTAGGCTTTCTCAGCCCCACTCAGGGCGACATCCTGATCGGCGGGCAGCCGCTCAACCCCGAACAGCTCCGCCGCTCGACCGCATGGGTCGATCCCGCCATCACCCTGTGGAACCGCTCCCTGCATGCAAATCTCGTCTACGGCTCAACCAGCGAAACTGCGTCCATCGGCGATGTCCTCGACGCCGCCGCGCTCCGGACCGTGCTCGAGAAACTCCCCGACGGGCTTCAGACCAAGCTTGGAGAAGGCGGCGCGCTCGTCTCGGGCGGCGAGGGACAACGCGTGCGATTCGGCCGCGCGTTATCGAAACGCAATGCCCGGCTCGTCATTCTGGATGAACCGTTTCGGGGTCTCGATCGCGAGAAGCGCCGCGAACTCCTCAGCCGCGCCCGCTCCGAGTGGCGCGATTGCACGCTGATTTGCGTCACTCACGACATCGCGGAAACGGCGCAATTCGACCGGATTCTTGTCGTCGAGCAAGGCCGTGTAATCGAAGATGGCCATCCGTCCACACTGCGCGTGGATTCTCATTCCCGCTACTCGCAGCTTCTCGAAGCCGAAGACGAAATTCGATCCGGCCTCTGGTCGAGCGGCCTCTGGCGTCGTATCCGCGTCCAGGGCGGGCGAATCGTTGAAGAACCTCACCTCCATACGGATGACGAGAGCGAAGCCTACCCTGAGGAGAAAGCCTCTTGAGCGCTCTCGATTTGGACACGCTCTCCTGGCCTGCAGGGCGGCTCGGCGACGCCATCGACGCTCTTTGCCGTAAAGCCGCCATCAGCCAGGTTACGCGCCAAATTCACAATCCGCCAACGCATTTCGATGAGTCGACCGCCGGCGAGTGGATCGAGTGGTACGCCGCCACGCGCGATTGCGAAGCGGAACCAATCGTCACCACTTTCGGCGATCTCGCACAGGAACTGGCAACTGCGTATCCCGCCATCCTCCGATTGGCGCCTGGCCAATTCCTCATCATCCAGTCGTCGAAACGGGGCCGCCTAACGCTTATCACGCCCGAACTCAAGCTGCGAAGTGTCGCGGTGAACGAAATCGCACGCTTCCTCGCCGAACCTTTGGTAACCGGTCCGCGCCAGGAAATCGAATCGCTTCTCGACGCCACTTCTATTCCACGCTCGCGTCGCGCTGCCGCCGTTCGTCTGCTACTGGCCGGCCATCTGCGCGAAAAACGCTTCGATCAACTTTGGCTCGTTCGCGTGCCGTCGGGATCGCCCGTCAAACTCTGGCTGCGCGAGGCAAACGCGTTCCGCAACGGGGCGGCAATCCTCGCCGCGCACATCGGCCAATACCTGCTCTGGATCGCTTCTTGGGCACTCATCGGGCAGCTTTCGCTTAATGGGCAGCTCAGCCGCGGCTGGTTGGTTGCCTGGGGACTGCTTCTTTTCACTCTGGTGCCTCTACGCCTGTTAACCATCTGGAAGCAGGGTTTGCTTGCCGTCGGCGTCGGCGGAATGCTGAAGGCGCGCTTGCTTCATGGAGCAATGCGCTTAAAGCCAGATGAGCTGCGCTCGGAAGGCGTAGGAAGCTTTCTCACCCAGGCATTAGAAGCCGAAACGGTCGAGACGCTCGCTTTGAGCGGCGGTATCGAAGGCATCCTTGCCGTCATCGAACTGATTGCCGCAGGGTGCATTCTCGGCTGGCTGGCATCCGCGCTACTCCTTTGTTTCATCGCTACACTTTTTGTTGCCCGCCGATTTGCCGCTCGATATGGCGCTTGCACCACGGCGCGATTCGAGATGACCCACGATCTCATCGAAGCGATGGTCGGTCATCGAACCCGCCTTGCGCAGCAGCCGCCGGCGGACTGGCACGCGTCCGAAGACGAGGCTTTGAACCACTATTTCGATCGTTCTCAGAAACTTGACCGCGCCGCAGCCTGGTTAATCGCCGTCGTTCCACGCCTGTGGCTCATCGTGGGGCTTGCTTCGCTCGCGCCCAGCGTGATCGCGGGTAGCGATTCGATTTCAGCCATGGCCGCTTTGCTCGGAGCCATTCTCCTCGCCTACTCCGCGTTCCGGCGGCTGACTGGATCGTTCACCGAAATTGCCGCCGTCTCGAGCGCGTGGAAACGCATCGCGTCGCTCTTCAAATCCGCATCGCGCGCCGAGAATCCCGGCTCGGTTCCCTTAACCGTTCACGATGACGCTTCTGACAACCGCGGTTTAATCGAAGCCGACGGCCTGAGCTTCCGATACCGAGCGGACCGCCCGCCTGTACTTAAAGCCTGCACACTGTCAATCCATCGCGGCGACCGCATTCTGCTCGAAGGCCCATCGGGCGGCGGCAAATCCACATTCGCTTCGCTTCTAACAGGGATGCGCCAACCGGATTCCGGCCTATTGTTGATGAACGGCCTCGACAGGCAAACGCTCGGCGATGACTCATGGCGCCGGCGTCTCGCAGCCGCTCCGCAATTCCATGAAAATCACATCCTGACGGAAACGCTCGCGTTCAATCTGTTGATGGGCCGTCGATGGCCGCCCACTGCGAACGACCTGGACGATGCGGAATCATTATGCCGCGATCTGGGCCTCGGCCTCCTTCTCGACACCATGCCTGCCGGGTTGATGCAAATGGTCGGCGAAGGCGGATGGCAACTCTCGCACGGCGAGCGCAGCCGCGTCTTCATCGCGCGCGCCTTGCTCCAACAATCGGATGTTGTGATTCTGGATGAGAGCTTCGCCGCGCTCGACCCAGAAAACCTGAAAGTCGCACTCGAATGCACGCTCGCCCGCGCGAAAACCCTATTGGTAATCGCTCATCCATAAGTCCTGTTTCCGAGCCGCGACCGCGAGGGAGCGGTAGTGACGAACTTCGGTTACCCTGCAAGCTCAATTTCAATCTGACGGTTTTCGGGATTCACGTTCACGATTCGGAACGAGCGCATCTGTCCTTCGCGCACGGCGTTCGCGCTTGATCCCGGCTCCGCGCCTTGCTTCCAACGCTTGGCAAGCATCGCACTCAAAGACGCAACGTCCGCGGCTGTCTTCTCAGTTGAGCCACTGGCAGCATCTTGCTTTTGCTTGACGCTGCACGTCGCAATCACACCTTCGCCCAGCTCGACTTTGGCTCGATCACCATGTACTTCGGTGATGCGGCCAGTCACAGTTTCCCCGGCCGTATGTCCGGCGATGTATTGATCCGCCTTTGTAGGCTCGAGCTGCTTCATGCCCAGGCGCAGGCGGCGCTTCTCGCGGTCAATCTCGAGCACCACCGCGCGCACTGTTTGCCCTTTGCTCAAAACCTCGCGCGGATGATCGAGGCGCTTTTCATTGGTGATATCGGAGATGTGAATCATGCCCTCGACCCCATCACCAAGATCGACAAAAACTCCGAAGGGAGCGATGCTCGTTATGGGGCCTTCCACGTTTGATCCAACCGGATGCTTTTCGGCAAGCGTTTCCCATGGATCTCCCATGGCCTGCTTCAATCCGAGAGCAATGCGCTTATCCGCCGTATTTACCTGAAGAACCACCACGTCGACGCGATCGCCCTTTTTCACCACATCGCTCGGCTTTCGAACGCGCTTGTCCCATGTCATCTCAGACAGGTGAATCAGACCGTCCACGCCTGGCATCAGCTCGACAAATGCGCCGAAATCGGTCAGGCGCGAAACCGTGCCGGTTACGCGATCGCCTTGATGATACGTGCGGCTCGCAATCGTCCACGGATCGTCTTGCAGTTGCTTCAGCCCGAGTGAAATCTTCCTTGCCACGGGATCGATCTTCAAGATCTTTACCGTCAGATCGTCGCCTGGCTTCACCAAATCGGAAGCTCTTTCGACGTGATTCCAGCACATGTCCGCGACATGAAGCAAGCCGTCCACGCCTCCTATGTCGACGAACGCGCCGAAATCCATTACATTGCGCACCTTGCCCGTGACAATGGCTCCTTCCTCGAGAGCCGCGAACGCTTCCTGACGTTTATGCGCTTGTTCTTCTTCGAGCACAACCCGCCGGTCGACGACAATGTCCTCTTTTTCAACGTCAAGCTTTGTAATCCGGCATTGGATTTCCTGCCCTACCAGGTTCGGCATTTCGGTCATGTCGCGAATACCGCTACGCGATGCGGGCATAAAGGCCGGAACGCCAATGTCGACGCGAAACCCTCCTTTCACCTGCTCGGCGACTGTACCGGCAATGGCGCGTTTGTCCGCAAACGCCTGCTGCAAGCCGGCCCAATCTCTCGGCCGCGCCACTTGTATGAGCGACAGGTGATAGTAGCCCTCCGCATCGCGTCCACCCGCGCTCACGGCAACCGATGCGCCCATTTGCGGCTCATCTCTTCGCTGCTCGCGCCATGCTGAAACGGGCAAAATTCCCTCGGTCTTCCGCCCGATGTCGATCAGAATGTTCTCGGAGCCAACCGAAACGATGACACCCTGGGTGATTTGCGCGCCTTGTGTCTCGGCGTGCTGCTGCTCGAAGGTGGACAGCAGTTCAGCAAAGCTGGTGTCTTCTTGTGTAGCCGGCTCCTCAGGAGAGGCTAAATGATGAGGATTCGAATAACTCATGAAACCTGCGGGAATATCTAACATTCTGTCACAGACCCTCATGTTCCCGCCCGGCGGCTTGTAAGATGAGGCTCGTGGAAGCAGAAGTTGCGAAGGCCACGAGCAAATGGTCTTTTACGGCCGAGGATGTGGCGTGGATCATCCTGTTCATCATCCTCATCCTCTGCCAGGAGGATGTGAGTTACCAGGCCAGTTTCATGCTCATTTGCCTGGCTATTTTTCAGGTGCTCGAGCCCAAGCTCGATTTCTTTCAAACGCCAAAGGGCCACATTGCGGGTCCGCTTATAAAATTGATCCTCTGCTATCTTTTGGTCGGATGGGCCCACGCCATCAACAGCAGTTATTACGTCATTTTTCTGCTGCCTATTATCTCCGCTGCAACCGTTCTGAATTTTACCGGCACGGTTTCGTTCATCGTGCTTTCGTGCCTCGCCTACTCCTCGTTCCTTTTGTTTGTCGATTGGCAAGAGGCATATCTTCCCCCTTCCGACATTCGACTTTTGTGTCTGCGCATCTTCTTCTTTCCTGTAGTAGGGTTGGCTGTGTATCAGCAAGCTCGCGCTAAGCGTGAAGAAATGACACGTACCAAGGCAGCAGCCGATCAACTGGCCGAGTCGAATCGCAACTTACGCAAAACGCAGGCCTCGCTGCGCAGGACCGAACGTCTGGCAGCCCTGGGACAACTTACCGCGGGGCTCGCGCACGAGCTCAGAAATCCGCTCGGCACGATTAAGGCATCGTCGGAGATGCTGGTAAAACCCGCGACCCTCGAAAAGTCTGACGTGGTCCAGGAGCTTTCGAGTTACATTGTCAGCGAGGTCGACCGAACGAGCGCCCTGGTATCGAGGTTTCTCGATTTCGCGCGCCCTCTGCAATTGCATCCGAAGCCTGGAGATCTTCGGGAAACGCTCGTGCGATCCGCCGCGCAGGTTCGTCCGCAGGCGGAAACAAAGAAGATTCAGATCGAGACCCATTTGCCTCAAGCGCCAGTCGAATTTACCTTTGACGGCGCACTCCTGTCGCTTGCGTTGACCAATCTGCTGCAGAACGCGATAGATGCCAGCCAGCCCGAAACGACGGTTGCGTTAACGCTTGAAGAGCTAGGTCACGAAGCGCGAATCTCCGTCATCGATCAGGGTTCGGGAATTGCTCCCGAACACATCGAAAGCGTATTCAATCCGTTCTTTACGACCAAAACCGGTGGTACGGGTCTTGGCCTGGCGCTCGTCGCCAAGATTATCGACGAACACCAGGGGAAGATTACAGTGAATAGCGATGTGGGGCGGGGAACCACCTTCGAAATTTTGCTTCCGAATACAGTAGAAGCTTAGCGATGGCTACGCGCATATTGATCGTGGAAGACGAAGACAAGCTGCGGCGAGTGATCGGTCTGCACTTGGAAAGCTCCGGGTTCGAGGTCGACCATGCCGCGACGGCGGAACAAGCTCTGCCCCGCACTACCGTGGCCGATTTGATACTGACCGATCTGAAGCTTCCGGGCATGGATGGCCTCGCATTCTTGAAAGAGGCGCATGCACGTAATCCGAACGCGGCCACCATCGTAATGACGGCTCATGGTTCTGTCGAAGCGGCCGTCGAGGCGATGAAGCAAGGCGCGGCAGATTTTCTTCAGAAACCTTTCGCGCTCGACCATCTGACGACAGTCATAAACAAAGTTTTGAGCGTTCAATCGCTGCGCGCCGAAAATCAACGGCTGCGCGACGAGCTCGACCAACGCTATCAGTTCGACAACCTGATTGGCCACAGCGCCGCCATGCGGGAAATCTTCCAGACCGTTACTCGCGTGGCTCCAACCAGGGCCACAGTGTTGCTCGCCGGCGAAAGCGGGGTGGGCAAGGACATGATTGCGCGCGCCATTCACCAGCATTCACCCCGCAAGAACTCGCCATTCGTCAAAATCAACTGCACGGCACTGCCTGAAAATCTGATGGAAAGCGAGCTCTTCGGATATGACAAAGGCGCGTTTACCGGGGCTAACACAAGTAAGCCGGGAAAGTTTGAACAAGCCGACAAAGGAACGGTCTTCTTAGACGAGATTGGAGACGTTCCCACCAATATTCAGGTAAAGCTGTTGCGAATTTTACAAGAGCGTGAGTTTGAGCGCCTGGGCAGCAATGTGACCCGAAGCGTAGATGTGCGTGTAGTTGCTGCTACAAATGCCAATTTACGGGCTGCGCTCGAACAAGGCCGGTTTCGCGAAGATCTGTATTACCGTCTGAACGTGGTGCCCATTAACGTTCCGCCGCTTCGGGAGAGAAAAGAAGATATTCCATTTTTAGCGATTCATTTCGTGCGTAAGCTTGCGAGCGATCTGGGTTCTTCAGTTCGGGAAATCAGTCCGGGCGCGATGGACCGGCTGGTTGAATACAACTGGCCGGGAAACGTACGGGAACTCGAGAACACGATCGAGCGAAGCATGGTGCTGGCGCCGGGTAACGTCCTCGAATCTTCGGACATACGCATCGAGAGCGCGCGGCAGCCGCTGCCGACCGCAGTGCAAGCATCTCTGCTGCCCGAGGGAGTGACGCTCGAGGAATGGGAGCAGATGATGATTCGCGAGGCGATGCGGCGCGCCAACGGCAATAAGAGCCAGGCCGCCCGGATTCTCGGTCTCACGCGCAATGCGCTACGCTACCGGCTGTCTCAAATGGGCCTCGATAACGAAAAAGACGCCGAAGAAGGCGCCGGCGCAGGTGGTTGAGACCTTAGCCTGGGACTAAGCTAACTTCGTCACAACCACTCCTCTGAAAAACACGCGGAAGACCGCTCCCTCGCGGTCGCGGCTCGGTTCCGGTCGTGGCTCGGAAGCGAAGCTTGTGGATTCAACTGTTGGGCCGAGCCGCGCACGCAAGTAAGCGGTCCAGTGACGAAGTTCGGTTAGTAATGCCGGCTTGGTTTCGAAGGTCTTCGAGTACACTGGCTGTGCTATGGCGAGGAAAAGTCTTCCGCGGTTGGCGTTTTTGGTTTTTATCGCGACCAATACCTTCCCGGGTCCAGCATTGTCCGGAGCGCAAGGCGCGAATGGGAACTCTCAAGATGACGCTGCAGTGCGCAATGTGGTGCGGAAATACGTGGAGGCTCGGGAAGAAAAGGATCCTCACGCCACGGCGTCGCTCTTTACAGCCGATGCCGATCAACTTGTTTCCTCGGGAGAGTGGCGCAAGGGCCGCGAGGCGGTGGTGAGGGGCACGATGGCCAGCTCTCAACGGACCGGGGGGACGCGGTCAATCACCGTCGAGTCGGTGCGGTTTCTCGCGCCAGGCGTGGCGATCGCTGACGGCCGGTATGAACTAAGCGGCCTTGCGGGCGGACAAACACGCCGTATGTGGACGACGATCATTGTGACGCGCGAAGGAAGCGGGTGGAAGATTGCTGCGATTCGCAACATGCTTCCTGCGCCACCGGCGCCGGCGAAGTAAGTTAGAGCTTGATGATTTTGGGTGACGAATAGCCTTTCAAGGCATTTCTCGCGTCGAAAATAAGTTGGCTGCGCTCGAGCACAGCCTGATAATCGACATTCCTGTGGTCGGTCACAATCACAACACAGTCCGCATCATCGACTGCGGGGAAGATCGGTTGAGCGTCGAGATGAATGCCCTCAGTCGCGATGTGCGGCACGTACGGATCGGAGTACGACAGTACCGCCCCGAGCCGTTGCAATAGGTGAATGATGTCAAGCGCCGGCGATTCACGCACGTCGTCGATGTCGCGCTTATAAGCGACGCCGAGAATATGGATGCGCGTGCCGCGAACCGGCTTTGCGGCGTTGTTGAGCGCATCCTGAATGCGGTCCACCACGTGCTCGGGCATCTGGCCGTTGATATAACCGGCGAGCTCGATAAAGCGGGCCTCGATGCCCGCCTCTTTGCTTTTCCACGAAAGATAGAAAGGATCGATAGGAATGCAATGCCCTCCAAGTCCGGGTCCCGGATAGAAAGGCATGAAGCCAAATGGCTTCGTGGCGGCCGCTTCGATCACCTCCCAAACGTCGATTCCCATGCGAGCGCACATCAAGGCCATTTCGTTGGCAAGACCGATATTGATCATGCGGAACGTGTTTTCGAGTAGCTTCACCATTTCGGCGACGCGGGTTGAGCTGACTGGGACCACCGTCTGAAGCGCTTGCTTGTAGAACAGCGCTCCAATTTCCGTGCAGTTCGCGGTGATGCCGCCCACAACCTTCGGTATGTTTGCAGTTTGGTAGTCCGGGTTTCCTGGATCGACGCGTTCCGGAGAAAAACAAAGAAAGAAGTCTTCGCCAGCCCGCAAACCGGATTCTTCGAGCTTAGGAAGGAGCAACTCGTCCGTTGTGCCCGGATAAGTTGTCGATTCGAGCATCACAAGCAGGCCGCGATGCACGTACTTTGCAATCTCCTCGGTTGCGGCGACGACAAAGCTCATGTCCGGATCCTTGGTCTTGCGCAAGGGCGTGGGCACGCAAATATCGACCGTGTCGAGTTCTGCGATCACCGAGAAGTCGGACGTAGCACGAAGCTTGCCACTTTCGATCAGCGGGGAAAGAAGTCCGCTGGGTACGTCCTTAACGTACGAGTGGCCAGCATTCAGCTTCTCTATTTTCTCCGGGAGCACGTCAATTCCCAAAACCTCGAAACCGGCGCGCGCGAACTCGACAGCCAGCGGCAAACCTACATAGCCGAGGCCAATAACTCCAACCTTGGCGGACCGGCTAAGGATACGCTCGCGCAGGGTGGTTGCGGGCTGCGTGGAATCCACACGTCCTCGATTCACAAGCTCAGTCGCCAAGAAAAAATACTCCTTCGCCGACGAATTCAGCCGGCCCGGTTAAGTAAACACTATTCTCCCAACGCAAGGTCAATTCGCCAGCCGGCGTGTGAATGATAACCGGGCTTTTTACGCTTCCTCTGAGGATGGCTGCTACGGCGGCGCCAGTTGAACCCGTGCCTGAGCTGCGCGTTTCCCCGGCTCCGCGTTCGAAGAAGACCACATCAATGTTGTGTTCATCCAAAACACGCACGACTGAGACGTTTGTGTGATTCGGGAAACGTTGATCGGCTTCGGCAAGAGAGGCGGTTGACTTCCAATCCAAGGGGAGCGAGTCGACAAATATCGCGCATTGCGGATTGCCCACGTTCAGAATCGTCGCGTCAAAGACGTTCTCTTCGAGCCGCAACTCAGTTCGTACCTCTTCGGTCCGGTATGACGGCTGGCCCATATCCATTTCGAAACGGAATGACGCACCATTGCGAACGAGCAATTTCAATATCTTTACGCCGACTGCCGTATCAATGACAACCGATTCGCCTTTGACTATGTTCTTCCATAGCGCAAACGCAGCGGCGCAACGGGTTCCATTCCCCGACAGTTCGGCCTCGCTTCCGTCGGAATTGAAAAGCTGTGTTCTCAATCCGCTTCTGCGCCTCGACACAAGCATCCAGCCATCGGCTCCGATACCTGTATGGCGGGCGCAGATGCGGCGAGCGATTTCGGGCAGGCTTTCCGCGGGCGCCTCGTGCGACCAGGTGAAAAGGAAATCGTTTTCAGCTCCATGCAACTTCGAGAAAGGAATTTTTATCACCACGCTCTCCGATACACGCGGACGACAGGATCGTCCTTGGTATGAATCTCCAGGACCGCCTGGTAGAGAGTCTTCCTCCAATTTGCCTTATCCATCGGCCGCGCCAAGAGATCACGATCGGCTTCAACGACCACGGCCCACAGGCACGTCCGCAGAAGCTCCGGATGATAGTTATTCACCAGCCAAGCGGGCCCATCACCGGGATGCAACGTTTCCGATAGCGGAATTCGCGCGCGACAGAATACACCAGACACGTCACCATCTGAATAGAGGATACCTTCGCCACTGTGGTAGTTCTTTTGAAAGAATTTGGCGACTTCAGCCGTCCAGAACCGCCTCGATACCGAGTTATATTGCGACTCCTTCCAACAAATCCAATTTTCGTGCGAAGGAGAGAGAAGCCACGGGAGAATAGCGCATAACGGCAAACAGCCCGCGAGCCGGCTTACCTTGCGTGGAAGCGTCAGTACGAGCGCTCCGGCACCAAAAGCGCACAGCGGGACAAGCGCGAGGGCATAGCGGGTGTTGTAGTAGCTGAACGGAGATAGATTGGGTACGTGAATGGGCTGCCCGGTGGAATACATGCTCCAGACGTAGAAGGAGGGTGTGAGGGCAAGGAAGAGAATCGCGTCGTATCGGCGCGTAACGATCGCGGCGATTGTTCCGGCTGCGCCCAGCAAAAGAAGAGGCCAGCCCGCGCAAAGCCTTCCAGCGGCAAGATAATATTCAGCCGCAACGGGAAGATGATGATCGACCGGATCGCGGGGTTCGCCCGCATTCAAACCGCGCTGGTAAATTCCCTTTGCCGAGTAGGGTCCTCGATAAAAGTCTAAGGCATCGCCTGTCTCCCACCAGTTATGAGCAACCCAATAGAGTGGAGCGAGACTTGCGATGACGGCGAATATCAGCGCGATCTTGGCTTTATTTTGGCGCGCGAACAGCAGAAATCCGAGCGCTACGAAAGGAATGAGAAACCACCCGTCATAGCGCGTAAGGCTCGACCACAAGGACGCGACGGCTGCGATGATGACGTATTTCATACTTTGAGTCGTGTGAAATCGCAGGAGGGAAAAAAGCTGCACGCTTATGCCGGCGAAAAAGACCGACTCAGTCATGGGTATGGAGGCGAGATACAAAATATTGGGGTTGAGCGAAAAGCAAGCAACTGTCACGGCGGCGGGCAGTACGGCTCCGTAAAGCTCACGCGCGGCGAGATAGAAAAAAGTTGCTGCAAGCGCGAAGCACGACGCTGCAGGAATGGCTCCGGCGAGCCCACTGCTCCACAGGAAGTTATTGCCGACGAACGGAAGGCACAGCACATGGAGCATAGGCAGCCAAACGTTTCCGAGCTGCCCATAACCAGGCGAGCGCGAATCGACTATCGCGCGGCTCAAGTTCAGATGAGCCTGTGCATCGCCATAATAAAGAGTGAATCCGTGAGCGTATACCCAGGCCGCCGCGGCGTACACCAGCACAGCTGACAGCGCCGCGACAATCAGGAGCTCTCGCCACGAGAGCGACCCTTCAGAATGTTGTAAATCGTCGGAATTCGTCGAATCGTTGATCAATTTCTTTACGCGTTAACGTGCGAAAGCGGTCGACGCCGAACTGCTCGCAACAATAGCTGCCCATCACGGAACCGTAAATAACCGCCCGATGTAATTCGCGAATATCGATGTTCCCGTTCCTTAAATCGAAGCCGCATTCGGCCAGGTAACCAACAAATCCGCCCGCGAAACAGTCACCGGCTCCAGTCGGATCGAACACCTCTTCGAGCAGGTAGCCGGGAACCATAAACAGGGTATCGCGCCGAAACAGCATCGCTCCGTGCTCACCTCGTTTGACGACCAATGTGTTCGGTCCCATGTCCAAAATTTTTTGCGCGGCTTTTCGCAAATTGTATTCATCCGCGAGCATGCGCGCTTCGCTATCGTTGATCAGCAGAAAGTCCCAAGTCGCGATCGTTTCTTTAAGCTGCCTCCGGTAGTCTCGAATCCAGTAATTCATGGTGTCGCCGCCGGCGAAGCGCAAGCTTGTCATCTGCCGATGAACGCTTTTCTGCAGCTCAGGCTGAATGTTTCCCAACAGCAGATACGGGCTGTTTTCGTAGCCAGATGGAAGCTTGGGCGCAAAATCCGCGAATACATTTAGATCGGTTTGAAGAGTGTGTCTGTCGTTCATGTCGGCCGAGTACACGCCAGACCAGAAGAATGTCTTGCCTGGAACCGTTTCAAGACCTCGCAAATCGAGGTTCCGGCTTTCGAGCAGCGTTCTATCCTCGGCAGCGAAATCGTCGCCAACGACGGCGACAATTTTTACGTTCGTGAAATAGGCGGCGCTGAGAGCGATGTAAGTACACGCCCCGCCCAGAATCCGGTCGCGCTTTCCATGCGGTGTCTCGATGGCATCGTAGGCCACTGAACCAACTACTACCAACGACATCGCTTGATTGTAGCGGAGCCGCTAGCCATAGCCCGGCTCATGGCCCAGTCCCGTGGTTTGGGTGGAGAGCGAAGTTGACACTGTACGTACAGTCGATGTACGCTTAATTGTCGCTGACGAAATCAGTTCGATTGGGACGAGGGCGAACTTCAACCACATCGCGCACCATAACGTGAGTCGCGAAGAAGCCGAGCAGGTGATAGCGAGCGATTTCGTCGACCTAGAGTGGCTTTTCATCAATGGCGAGGAACGGTTCGTCGTCATTGGCCGAACGAATCGTGGTCGGTTTCTGATGTTGGTTTTCAACACACCGAGGAGCAAAGGTGCGACCGATTACGGCGTGGGATTCGACAGCCGATGAAGAAGCGGAGTACTGGAAAGGAGCCTAAGAAATGGGAAAGACAACGAGTAAGCGTGTGGTTCCAAAGTTTGCGACCGAAGCGGAAGAAGCTGAGTGGTGGGATAAGCATCGCGAAACGGTCTCGCGCGAATTTGTGGAAGCGGGAAAGCGCGGCGAATTAAAACGCAGGACATATGCCGAATTGCTCGAGCGTCTGGCGTCACGTCCGGTCACGATTCGATTGAACGAAGCCGATATCGCACTCGCGCAGAAGCAAGCCGAGCGCAAAGGGCTGCCGTACCAGACGTATATCAAGTCCTTACTGCATGAAACGCTGATCGAGCGCGAGGGCATGAGGCGCTAGGATGGCTAGCCTATGGCTAGCCTAACTTCGTCACCGGACCGCTCACTTGCGTGCGCGGCTCGGCCAAACAGTTGAATCCACAAGCTTCGCTTCCGAGCCACGACCGCAAGGGAGTGGTTGTGACGAAGTTAGGTTAGTCTTCTTGCTTGCCTGGCAGGTCGAACGGATTCTCGTGGACGCGCTCGCGCAGATCCGTGTGCATGGTTCGCGCCAGCGAAATACTGTGGCTGCCATACCGTTCGCGGATAAGATCGATGGCGCGAAATGTATTACGAAGCCTTTCGGTCGTTGCCTCGTCAAGAAGATTCATCTGGCCTTCGTCGCGGCTGAGTGAACCGGCATGTACCCCGAGGAGGCGAATCGGTGTCGCACCATCCCACGACAACCGGAACAAGCTGAGAACGCCGTCGGCGATCTCGCGATCGAACTGTGTTGATCGATCCAGCGTCCGCGCCCGTGTGATGGTCTTGAAATCGCGATCCCTGAGCTTCAACTGGATCGTTCGCGAGTAGAGTTTGTGCTGACGTAACCGCTGGGCCACCATCTCGGAGAGCCGCGCCAGGGTCGTTTCGAGGAGCGCAGAATCCGCCGTGTCTTCTGAAAAAGTGTGCTCGTGGCTGATCGATTTGGGATCGGTCCGTTCGCCCACGTCCTGGTCGAACCATCCACCCGCGTCCTCGCCGCGGGCCTTTCCAGCCAGTGCCAGCCCCCATTTTCCGAACCGGCTCGAAAGGTCAGCTTCGTCGAGCCCCGCCAAGTCCCGTACTCGATGAATCCCGATTCGCTGCAGCGCCGCCTCGGTCACTTTCCCCACGCCTGGTATTTTTCGAATCTCGAGCGGCGCGAGGAAATTGGCCTCTTGTCCCGGCAGCACCCATAGCACCCCGTTCGGCTTCGCCTGATCGGAGCACACCTTCGCCACCAGGCGAGATGTCGCCAGGCCGAGCGAACAGTTGAGACCTGTCTCGAGCTGAATCGCCTGGTGCAAAGCGTGGCCGGTTTCTAATGGCGGTCCGTGCAGCCGTTCGGTCCCCGTCAAATCGAGATAAGCTTCATCGATCGACGCCATCTCGACCAACGGAGTGAATCGGCAGAGAGCGTCGAAGAGTTTCTTCGAGATCTCCCTGTAGCGGGCCGGATGCCCGTCGACGAAGACAGCGTGCGGGCAGAGCTTTCCAGCCGTCCGGAGCGGCATGGCCGAATGGACGCCGTATTTGCGTGCAGCGTAGGAGGCGGCTGAAACCACGCCTCGCTGATGCGCCTGGCCGCCTACAACTACTGCCTTGCCTTTTAACGAGGGATCGAACAGTTCTTCCACCGACACAAAGAAAGCATCCATGTCGACATGGCAGATCAGCCGCTGCATGGCTAGTGTGATTGTCGCATTTTGATCGCCTTCAGCGCGCTCTGTAGACAAGTCCGGCTGCACCCCAATCAGCCTCCGACGTGATTCTTCCCTCCCCAATCGGAGCCTTGGCTTCTTCGATCCGGAATTTCAGAGTGCCGTTGTCGTCTTCGACGAGCGTGTGCCCGAAGAACCATCCATCTTCGTATCGTCCAGACGCTCGCAGGTGGCCGCCCGCGCTCGGCATCGACAGGTAAGTGATGCCTTCCAATTCGAAGTGAAGCATCTCATGAAGATGTCCGGCCACCAGATATCTCACACCGAATCGTTTAGCGAGTTGATGAAGGGGGGAATTCGGATTCTTGAAAAGCACCGGAAAGAGCCACGACGGCCTGTGGCAAACAACCAGCTTGGCTGGCTGGCGCTCGTGAGCTTGAAGATCTTGTTCCAGAAACTCGAGTTCGGCCGCGCTCAATTGCTCTGTGCGGCTGTTATCGAGTACGGTGACATGCAGATTCTGAAAATCGAAGCTGTAATGGGGAGCGCGGCGTGCGAATTTGCGAAACAGCCGTTCGGATAGCGGCGACCAAATATCGTGATTTCCTGGCGCAAGGTACACCGGAAGTGACGGGTGGCGATCGAAGATTTTTTCCACTTGCTGCCACTCATCTGCCGCTGAAGCATCTTGAAGGCCTTGAATGGTATCTCCCACACTCAAAACAAACGCAGGTTTCTCCGCCGCAAGTTCTGTCCAAACCTGCTCGTAAACTCGTGACTGGGGTTCGCCGGTCCGGTCGCCCAAAATCACAAAGAAAAATGGATTGGCGCTGCTAGTGGCGACGAATCGAAAACACAGGGCGAGAGCAGCGCTTAGAAATAGAAGCCGGTTGAGACGCACGGTGAGGACGTTAGAAGTCTACCAGCCGTTCAGTGAATTGGCACGCCTTCAGCCAAAGCCCGGACACG
>JBAUZG010000129.1:0-51291 GCA_049585195.1 Bryobacteraceae bacterium
GCGCCTGATGCATTCGCAGTGTATGACAAGATCGACTACATCAAGGTATCGGCGGACTCTGCACTTGCCCACCTCGGTGGGACGACACACCCGAAAGGCTATGTACAGTTTGAAGCCATCGCTTATAACCGTGGACTCGACGGCGTTGCGAAGACCGCCGACGACATTAATCTCGGTCCAGTGCAAGTTAAATGGTCGATGGAGGAATTCATCGCGCGCTATAACGACGACGATAAAGAATTTGTAGGATCGATCGGAGCCGACGGGCTATTCACTCCCTCTGGTGACGGACCGAATCCGCAGCGGCGGTTCATGACGAACAATACGGGCGACGTTTGGATTGTCGCCAAGTATCATGACAAGGATTCCGGCGCGGAGCCGCTCGAAGCCAAGAGCTACCTGGTAGTAACGGTGCCGGTTTACATGAAATGGGATGAACCCGAGGTGGCTCAATGAGTGCAGGAGGCCATTTGACAGGAGGAAACACCTTTGAAACATCTGCGTGCGGTTAACAAAAAAGCGCTTCGCGTGGAAGAGCACATTGCCCCCACGCGCGATGATGTCTTTGCGCTGCAGGACGGTCGCGGTGGTCCGCAGGCTGCGCAAACACCGCACTATCCGGTGGGCTGCACGCTCGTCTTTTCGCCTGGCTGGGAAGTGGATTCGTCCGGCGGAACGGCGGGTTTGTGCCAGCCAGCCGAGCGGGATTTATACGATTGCTATGCCACTTGTTTCTGGCCGGCGCAAGTACCCGATCATCTCAACAACTCCCCTGATTGGACGAAGAAGTGCGCGTCGGCCACGAAGGACTGGCGGAATATCGATTTAGTGTTTCCGTAACCATGAAAATATATTTTGTTCCATTGCTGCTCGTTACTTTCGCGTTGCTTGCCAATGCTAAGACGATGCTCTATCTTGGCACTTGGCCTAACCAGGTACTCGCGATTGATGAGAGCACGTATCAGATTGTCAAACGGATTGCGTTGAAGACCGATGTCCCGCGAAATCTCGTCCTCACGAACGACAGGTCGAAGCTGATCGCGACCACCATCAAGGACACCGGCATCGAAGTCATCGATTTGGCGAAAAGAGAAGTTGTCGATTCATGGACGCTTGGAAATAGCAACACGCGCGTATCCATGGCCGGCTTGGCGATCGATCCCACCGGAAATCTGATCTACACAAACATCACGACATCAAGAAAATTGATCGATCGATGGGAGGTTGGTTCACCCCGCTTGGCCGTCATCGATCTGACGCAGCACAAAATCGTGAAGGAAGTGGAAATTCCGCTCGAGGACAGACTTCCGAACGGAGGCGGCTACCGGGGCGGCAATTACCGTGTTTCCCCGGACGGCAAGTTTCTGTATCAATTTGGAGCCGTCATCCGCATCTACGACACTTCTAGCTTGAAAAAAGTCCAGACGATCGAATTATCGAAGCCGTTGTTTCCCGGTATGGAAAACACGACGTTCGCGCCGGAGGTCGACCCGAATGACGACGGCAATACGCTGACTGGCATTTTTAATACCGAGGACCCGGTTGTTCACCGCAAGGTATTTGGGATCGCGACGTTCCGGCTAAACGAGAGAAAGTTCAGTTTCACGCCTGTCGGTCCGGCGGTTGACGGCGTCTCGAATATACGCTTCACGCCTGACCACAAAAAGGCTTACGCCGTGGCGATTACCGGCACCCACGGCGACCGTCACTGCGAGTTCTGGGGCATTGATGTTCAGGGTAACAAATTGGTGAAGCGCCAGGAATTCGCCTGCCGGCCGCGCTTTTCTTTTTCCACGTCGTCGACCGGCGACGCGCTGTTTATTTATGCTGCCGGATTTGAGCTGGAAGTCTACGACGCCGCTACCATGAATTTGAAGAGAACCATCAGTACGGATGCCGATATTACAACGCAGATGGTGACCGTCATTTCGAAGCCCGACTCGCGCGCGTCGAGATAACGAAACTGGAAGATTAACCGGCTCGGCCTGCGCCGACGCGCGCTACGTTTGCCTTCAGCCATTCGGCAAGCGCGGCCTCTTCGAGCGAACCGTCAGCGAGCGCAAGCATCACGGTCAGCCAGTCGGCGTCTCCGGCCGTCAGACGATATCCGTTCAATTCGAGGAAGAGTTCGCAAACCACGGCCGCGACGCGCTTGTTGCCGTCTACAAAACCGTGATTTTTGGCGAGTCCATAGCAATACGCAGCCGCTAATTCGGAAACGCTTGCGCGCTTGTTGTAGGCGTATGCATTTTGAGCGCGAGCTAATGCCGATTCGATGAGGCCCGCATCGCGAACCCCATCGCTACCGCCGTGCTCGGCAAGCTGGGCGTCGTGGATGGCGTAAACCGTGTCTTTCCGGATCCAGCCCGGTTCCTTCACTTTGCAAGCGAACGAAGAACGTTACGGCGCTTGCGCATGATCTCCTCAGCGGTCTTCATCTGACGCTCGAATTCGGGATCGTATGGGGTGATACGCAGCGAGCCATCGGGCGCGTCGGTCAGAAACAGCTCGTCGCCGCGATGGATATTGAGCCGCGTGAGAACGCCCTCGGGCAGAATGACGCCGGTGGAATTGCCAACCGATCTCGCTTTCACTTTTAGCATTTGAGCCATAACGGCACCGTTACAACCTACGTTATAACATATCGGGGGATTGGATGCAAGATTGTAGGCTCATTTTGCTGCGGCGGCCTTATCTGTAAGCGCGGCTACGCCTGGAAGCTCGGTACCGCCCAGAAATTCGAGCGAAGCGCCGCCGCCCGTCGAAATATGCGTAATCTTATCGGAAATTCCGGCGGATTTGACCGCTTTTTCCGAATCACCTCCGCCGACGACCGATACGGCTCCAGAATTTGCCACGGCTTTTGCCAGCTCGACTGTGCCTTTATCAAAGGGCGGCATCTCGAAAATGCCCATCGGTCCATTCCAAATCACGGTCTTGGCTCGAGCGATCGCTTTCGCGTACTTCTCGATTGTCTTCGGACCGATATCCACTGCAATCTGCCCATCGGCGATCTGCGCGACAACTTCATTTGCCGCACCAGGCTTGACCTCGCGAACGACAACATGATCTTCGGGCAAGAGCAGCTTGCCTTTCGCTTTAGCAAGCAAATGCTTGGCGAGCGCGATCTTATCTTCCTCGACCAGCGATTTTCCCGTGGGAAGCTCCTGCGCTCGAAGAAAGGTGTAGACCATCGCGCCGCCGATCAGGATCGTGTCCACGACTTTCATCAGATTTTCGATTACTTCAATTTTGTCGGAAACTTTTGCTCCGCCGAGGAGCGCTACACAGGGCCGATCGGGATTTTTCGTCACCTTGGTCAACCACTCGAGCTCCTTATCCATCAACAATCCGGCCGCGGCCTGCGGCAAATAGGAGATCATCCCAACGGTCGAGGCATGCGCGCGATGAGCGCTTCCGAAGGCATCATTTACGTATACATCTGCCATCGAGGCAAGCTGCCTCGAAAACTCGGGATCGTTCGCCTCCTCTTGCGGATGAAATCTCAAGTTTTCGAGGAGAAGTACTTCGCCGGGCTTGGGTTTCAAGGCGGCCACTTCTTCGCCAATGCAATCGGCGGCCATCTTTACGGGGATGCCGAGCAGTTCCGAGAGCCGTCTGCCAACGGGAGCCAAGCTCATCTCCGGATTCGGCTTGCCCTTCGGCCGTCCGAGATGACTGGCCAGAATCAGGCCCGCTCCTTGTTCAAGAGCGTATTGAATGGTGGGCAGCGACGCGCGTATACGCTTGTCACTCGAAATCTCTTTGCCTCCAGGCGCTAAAGGAACATTGAAGTCGACACGAATGAACACCGTCTTGCCGCGTAAGTTCAGATCGCGGATGGATAGCTTGGACATATTTATTCCATTTTAGAGAGCTGGCCCCTTCTCGTGCTCAAGAAACGTTACTCGGCAATCTGTCCTGGCGATTTTTTCACAATCTCTTCAGGGATAATGAAAATCCTCAACCGATAACGTGTAAAGTGACAGTATTAGCGAACTGCTGGAAAGGTGGTGGATTGCCTCATGCCTGAACTGTGGTCGTATTTCAACCGGCGCGTCACGGTTTTATGAGGGCGTCCAAACCGGCTATCGCGGCGCTGTTCGCACTTCTGATTTACCATTGGCCGTTGCAGGCGCTCGATCCGGGCAAACGTATCACACAGTACAGGCAGCTTAGCTGGACCAACCAATCGGGACTCGTGCAGAGCTCGGCCCAGGCGCTCGCGCAAACGCGCGACGGCTACATTTGGGTTGGCACTCAAGAGGGGCTCGCCCGCTTTGACGGCGTCCAGTTCACCGACTTCAATAGCCGCAATACTCCTGGAATCCGATCCAATTTCGTAACTGCCGAATGGGCGGCACGCGACGGAAGCCTATGGGTAGGCACGACAGGCGGGCTCATCCATTACTCGGACGGCAAGTTCCGCTCCTTTACTACCGCTGACGGCCTTCCCAGTAACCAGATACAAGCAGTGTTTGAATCGCGAGACGGCTCGATCTGGATCGGAACTCCGGATGGTATTTCGCGGTACTCTCGCAGCCGCTTTCGAAATTTTGCGCCGGGCAGCGAATTCCCAGGCAAGGGCGCGAACAGCTTCGCCGAAGACTCCTCTGGAACGCTTTGGATAGGTTCCGGCAACGAATTGATGCGCTTTGAAGGCGGCCGATTTTTAGGATTCCAGCTGCCGAACCCGCCGGCATCGCTGCAGCCAATTCGTTCTATCGCAATTAATGCGATGGGTGAGGTGTTTGTCGCCATGGGCGCAAACGGAGTGTTTCGCTTCCACGATGGACGGTTCGACCGTCTGCATCCCAATCCGTTTCCGGGCAAGATAGCCACTGCAGTCACCTTCGATCGTGATAGCAATCTGTGGGCCTTCTATTATGGCGGCGGCGTGGTGCGCATCCACAACGGCGTGCAGAGTGTTTACAGTGCCGGCGATGGCTTGCCCGATAACAACGTCCTGTCCGCTCTCGAGGATCGCGAGGGGAACTTGTGGATCGGATCGGAAGAAAGCGGTGTCACCGAGCTGCAGGATCTGCCTATTATCAACTGGGGACCGCCTGAAGGCCTCTCGACACCGGTTGTCTGGACTGTCCTCGAGGACCGGAAAGGCGATTTCTGGATTGGAACGGAAGGCAGAGGGCTCTTTCGTTTACACGCCGGGCAGGTGGAACCGGTGCCGCTAGACGCCGGCTTGAGGAAGACCACCTTCCTTGCACTGTGCGAAGACCGCGACGGATCGATCTGGGCTGGCACGGAAAATGGAATTTTGCTTAACCTGGCCGATGGCCGCGTCAGGAAGCGCCTCTTGCTGCCTTTTGCGGCGCAAATCAGAACGCTAGCGATTGACGGGGATGGATCAGTGTGGATTGGCACATTCGAGGAAGGCTTGCTCCACTACGCGCATGGCAGCTTTCAAAGATTCTCGCGGGATCAGGGCTTGTTCGGAAACACGGTCGAAGCCGCGCTCATCGGTTCGGATGGCAGGCTCTGGGCCGGCGGACTCGGTGGCCTTAGCCATCTCGTCAACGGCAGATTCGAGAATTTGTACGCTGACAGCCGCTTGCATGGAGCCGAAGTCTGGGCGTTGTATGAGGATAACCGGAAAGACCTGTGGGTCGGAACGGCCGAAGGGGGCCTTCATCGCATTCGCGACGGCAAGATTACTTTCTACGGCCCGGCCGATGGGCTCTCCGATCCGAGCGTCGAAAGCATAGCGGAAGACAACACCGGCTATCTCTGGATGTCATGCAGCCGGGGAATCTTTCGGGTTCGCAAGCAGGAGCTAAACGATTTCGCCAGCGGCAACATAAAGCGAATCCATTCCGAGCTTTTCAATGGCGTTCAGGGCATGCGGAATGCCGAAGGGAATACCGGCAACACGCCAAACGCCTGGAAGGCGCAAGACGGAACAGTATGGTTTGCGACCATGGGCGGCCTAGCCGTAGCCGATCCGCGGCATCTTCATTGGCACGGCGCTCTCGCACCGGTCTTAATCGAAAGAGTTATTGCGAGTGGAGGTGTTCTCCGCAACTTGAACTCTTCCGTCGTTGATATCAAACCTGGAAAGGGCGACATACGCTTCAGCTATACGGTGCCAACATTTCGCAACCCGCAGCAGGTTTGCTTCCAATACAAGCTCGAGGGATACGATTCGGCATGGAGAGACGCCGAGGCGCTCCGGACTGTCGACTATACCAACCTGTCTCCAGGCCGGTACAAATTTTTTGTTCGGGCCACAACGGCGGATGGGCGGGTCAGTGAATTATCCCGGCCTTTGGTATTCCGCCTCGAGCCCCATTTCTGGCAGGAATTGTACTTCTTGGCACTGGCCGGCTTATCGATCGCCGGCCTGCTATTTCTTGGGTATCGGGTGAGAGTTGCGCAAATACATTTGCGAAACAGGATGCTCGAAAAGAAAATCGACGAACGAACAGCCGCGCTGCGAAGAGCAACCGCAGCAGCCGAGGCCGCCGCCGAGGCCAAGAGCGCCTTCCTCGCCAACATGAGTCACGAGATTCGCACGCCTTTGAACGCGGTGATTGCAATGACCGGGCTGCTTCTCGACCGTCCGTCGCTCGGAGAGGAGGAGAGGGATTGCATCGAAACGATTCGAACCAGCGGCTCCGCCCTCCTCTCTATCGTGAACAGCGTGCTTGATTTCTCGAAGATCGAATCGGGAAAACTGGAGTTGCGCCGCGAGCCGTTCAATCTGGCGCAGTGCATTGATGAAGCTATCGATATGGTGCGCCCCGAGGCCGCGGCAAAACGATTGCCCATCCGTCGCGTGATTCCCGAGAACATCCCAAACAGGTGGCGAGGCGATAGCGAACGGCTACGGCAGGTCCTGCTCAATCTTCTTACCAACGCTATCAAGTTCACTGAAGCGGGTGAAGTCGAGGTTGCTGTCGAAGCTGATCCGCTCTCGCCCGCTCTCTGTCGCTGGCTCAGGTTCAGGGTACGAGACACCGGCATCGGCATTCCAGCCGACCGTTTCGACCAGCTCTTCGTTTCATTCAGCCAAATCGACAACAGACGGACGAGACGACACGGAGGAACCGGCCTCGGATTAGCAATTTGCCGTCAATTAGTCGAATTGATGGGTGGAACGATTCAGGTTGATAGCGCACCTGGAAAGGGATCGACGTTCACGTTCGATATCATCGCTGAACCTCTTGAAATGTCCGATGACCTGCTTGCCGCCGGCGCCGTTCTCGAGACTCCTCTTTCGAAACCGGTTCTGAACGGAAGGCCCCCAACAGCGGCAGAAGGTTTGGCCCTGAAAATTCTTTTGGTTGAAGACAACGTAATTAACCAGAAGGTGGCGGTTCGGCTTCTTGAGCGGCTAGGCTATCAGCCGGACGTCGCATCGAATGGACTGGAAGGCCTGCGCGCGGTGGAAGCATTCCCGTACGATGTCGTTATCATGGACGTGCAGATGCCCGAAATGGACGGTCTGGATGCGACCCGATGCATTCGTGAACGCGTTCCTTCGGGCTGTCAGCCTCGAATCATCGGCATGACCGCCAATGCCTTCGAGGGCGCGAGACAAGAATGCTTCGCGGCTGGAATGGATGACTACATCTCGAAACCGTTCACCATTCAGGATCTCGCAGCCGCGCTTCAACGATGCGCAGTGCGACCCGCACGGTGCTAAGCGGGCTGCAGCTTTTCGAGCTGTTCGCGTAATTGTGAGATCAGCGCATTGGGCCGCGCGCCATCCATCGGCACCTTTAGCACGCCGGCTGGCGTAAACTGAGCGCCGGGTGTGTGGCGCACCAGGTCCATCAATCGCATGGGATCAACCTTTGCCTGCTGATGAAACTTGATGTTCGCGAATCCCTGACGCCGGTCAATGGATTCAGCTCCCAGCCGCGCGGCGAGCGACTTCAGCAACGAGAAGCGGATCAGGTTTTCCACTTCCAGTGGGAGCGCCCCGTAACGGTCGGCAAACTCGTCCCGAATCTTCTGGGCTTCTTCCTCTGTTCGCAAGTCGGCGATCCGTTTATACGCTCGCAGGCGCTGCGCTTCTTCGGAAATGTAGTCTACTGGAATGCGGATATCTAGACCAATATTCAAGGTGGCGTGAATCTCGAGCGGCACTTCTTCGCCCTTCAGCTCTTGTACCGTCTCCTCAAGCAGTCGAATGTAAGTGTCATAGCCGACAGCTTCAATATGCCCGTGCTGCTCGCCGCCTAGCAGGTTCCCGGCCCCGCGGAGCTCGAGATCCAAAGCGGCGATTTTGAAGCCCGCTCCGAGATCGCTGAATTCCTTGAGCGCTGCGAGGCGTTTTCGCGCGATCTCGCTCAGCTGCGTATCGGCGGGCGTCAGCAGGTAGGCGTAGGCGCGCCGATTTGAGCGTCCGACGCGGCCGCGCAACTGGTAAAGCTCGCTCAATCCGTAGCGCTCGGCGTTTTCGACGAGGATGGTGTTGGCAAGCGGGATGTCGATGCCGTTTTCAACGATGGTGGTCGAGACAAACACATCGTATTCATGCCGCATAAAGCCCAGCAGAACCTTTTCGAGCGCCTGCTCACCCATCTGCCCATGGCCCACGCCGATGCGCGCCTGCGGCACAAGAGTTTGGATTAAAGCGGCCCGTTCGAAGATCGTGTCGATCCGGTTATGGATGAAGTACACCTGACCCTGCCGCGCAAGTTCCTGTTCGATGGCCGCTTTAATCAGGTCCGGGTTAAAGTGGGCGACCATGGTGTTAATGGAGAGCCGGTCTTTGGGAGGCGTCTCGATCACCGACATGTCGCGCAATCCCAGGAGCGACATGTGGAGCGTCCGCGGAATCGGCGTGGCGCTCATGGTGAGCGCGTCGATATTGTGCTTCATCTCCTTCAAACGCTCTTTGTGCTTTACGCCGAAGCGCTGCTCTTCGTCAATCACCAGCAGCCCGAGATCGTTAAACTCGACATCCTTCGATAACAGCCGGTGCGTTCCTATCAGCACGTCGACTTTTCCTGCCGCCGTATGGGCGAGCACCTCTTTGATTTCTTTGTTCGTGCGAAATCTGCTCGCCAGCTCGATGCGTACCGGAAACGAGGCGAACCGCCGCTTGAATGTTTCGAAATGTTGAAACGCGAGAACGGTTGTGGGCGCGAGCACCGCCACTTGCTTGCCGTCGCCCAGCGCCTTGAACGCGGCGCGCATCGCAACCTCGGTTTTGCCAAAGCCTACATCGCCGCACAGGAGCCGGTCCATCGGCTGATCGGTTTCCATGTCCGATTTAATTTGATTAGCGGCGGCGAGCTGATCTTTTGTCGGCGTGTATTCGAATGCGTCTTCAAACTCGCGCTGCCAGTTGCTATCCGGAGAGAAAGAGAACCCATGGGCCACACGGCGCTGAGCATACAGCTTCAACAGCTCGTCGGCCATATCGCGCAGCTTGGCTTTAACGCGTGATTTTGTCTTGGCCCACGTGGCTCCGCCCAGGCGATCGAGCGCAGGCTTCGCTTCCCCCGCGCCGCGAAACTTCTGCACCAGGTCAAGCCGCGTCAGAGGCACATAGAGTCTGGCATCGCCCGCATACTCGAGCACCATGAAGTCACCCTTGCGCTCGCCCTGAACAATTTCGCGGATTCCGGCAAACCGGCCTACGCCATGCGTAGCGTGAACCACGTAATCGCCCGCCTTGAGATCGGCTATATCAGCTGCAAAAACCGCTAGCTGCGAGCGGCTGGGCTGGCGCGCCACAAGCTCGGACGTCTGGAAGATATCTTCGGAGCCGAGGACAGCGATTCCAGGCCCGGTGAGAATGACACCGCGCCGCACGTTGCCTTTGATGAGGTACGTGCTGGCGACCGCCCCGGAATGATAGGCACGTTCGGCCAGCCCGCGCGAACCGCCCGCCGATTCGATGCCGAGCTGGTAGGGAACGCTGTATTCTTCGAGCACGTCTCCCAGGCGTTCGAGCTCACCAGTCGAGGCAGCGAAAAAGGCAACGCGATTACCTGCTTCGACCAAGGCGCGCGCCTCCGATACGGCCACAGCCATATTGCCTCGGAAGTTCAGAGAAGGCCGCGTGGGGATATGGTGTTCGTGGGGATTTGACTCGAGTCCGGACGAGATTTCCAGTTCCCGAAGCTTAATCACGGTCCGGCTCGAAAGCACGGCAGCGATTTCGTCCCATGCCGCAAAGTTTTTCTCGGGAGCAATTCTGGATGGTTCCTGAAGGCGCATCCAGAGCCGCGCCGCCGCCGTCTCAATTGCTTCTGGCTCGTCGAGTACCACCAGCGCGCGAGGGTTCAGCGAAAAGATCGTATCCGTGCGAGGCCGCACCAGGGGAACCAGATACTCCCAGCCAGGAAACGGGTCGCCGGCATTCAGCAAGTCGTCGCGATCATCACCGCCGAGCGACTCCGCCAATTGCCGGAAAAGCGTGCGGGAGCGCGAATGCTCGACCAGCGGAAGCAGCAGCACGGAATTGATCTTCAGGGTCGAGCGCTGCGACTCGACTTCGAAGCGTCGCATCGATTCGATCTCGTCACCGAAAAATTCGATACGCACGGGCTGCGAGGCCTCGGCAGGAAACACGTCGAGAATACCGCCGCGCAGCGAGTACTCGCCCTCCATCTCGACCGGCTCGCGCTTCTCGTAACCGATGCTTTCGAGATGGAACAGCAGATCTTCAAGCGCCAGCTCGTCCCCCACGCGCAGGTTCAATGCAAGCTGCCGGTAATACTCAGCCGCCTCCGTGCGGTAGAGCGCAGAGCCTACCGGCGCAATCGTGATCGGAACCTTCTGCGTCGAAAGGCGCCACAGAGCGACCGCGCGCTGCTCGGCAATCTCGTTGTGCGGTGATAGCTTCTGATGTGGAAGCGTGTCCAGGGCCGGAATGGATTGCGGCGGGGGAACGTCCCGATCGTCGATCAGCAACCGGAAGAACGTTTCCGTCGCTTCCTGGAGAGTTTCGGCTTCTTTACTGCCGTCGACGATCACGAGCAACGGGCGCTCAATCGCCTGATACAACAGGGCCAGGTAAAGAGCTTTCGCAGCGGGAGTCAGCCCGGAAACAGAATACGGGCCGTCGTCGCCGCGCGTTAATTGCTGCAGAAGACTTTGAAATGCAGGCTCTTTCGCGGCCGATTGGAACAAGTCGCGGATAGCGGGATGTGTCACGGCTGCCGGACGGCGGATTCAACAGGAGCGCCGCGCCGCTCAAAAATGATGTTCACTATGTTCGTAGTCGAAAAGCTTTCTTCGAGAGGAACGATTAAAACCTGGCCGCCAGCCGCTTCGACTTCTTCACGCCCCGCTACGAAGTGCGACCAGTCGGCTCCTTTTACAAGGACGTCGGGCAGTACAGCGGCTATCAGTTCCCGCGGCGTGTCTTCATCAAAGAAAGTGACTGCGTCGACGGCTTCGAGGTGGAGCGCGAGAGCAGCTCGATCCTTCTCACAGAAAATGGGACGGCCCGGACCCTTGAGACGTTCCACGCCCGCATCTGAATTTAGTGCGAGAATAAGAATGTCACCGAACGAACGCGCCTGTTCCAGCAGCCTGACATGGCCGGGATGCAAGATGTCGTAGCATCCGTTGGTAATCACCACCCGCTTGGCTTCTTGTTTCCACAAGCGGCGCTGGGCAATAAGCTCTTCTCGCAGGTAGAGTTGAGACATCAAAACTCCATTGTAAGAGCGCGGCGTGTGGGGAGCGGCATCGGAGCGCAACAATCGTGAAAACATCTTCAGCGAGATATCGCAGGATACTCGTTCGCGCAACGAATTGGGTGGGCGATGCCGTGATGTGTCTGCCCGCTCTGCAATCGCTGCGCGCAAGCTTCCCGAATTCCCACATCGCGCTTTTGGCGCGTCCCTGGGTGGCCGATCTGTATCGCCGTGAGCCGTTCTCGAATGAAGTGATTCTCTATGAAGCGCCCAAGGGCTGGCACGGGCTGTGGGGAAAGCGGGCAGTCGTGGCGGAGCTAAGAGACCGTGAGTTCGATTGTGCGGTGCTGTTGCAAAATGCCTTCGAAGCCGCCGCACTGGCCTGGTGCGCCCGCATACCTGTGCGAATCGGCTACAACCGTGATGGGCGCGGCCCGCTGCTGACGCATCCTGTGGCCGTTCCAACGCCCGGAGACATTGCCCGGCATCAGCGCTTTTATTATCTGGCGCTGCTCGAGCGCGCCGGGCTCATCGAAGCCTCGTTGCCCGATGTCGAAATCGCCCTTACCGGCGCGCCGGAGGCCGCAAAGGAGGGAAAAGCATTGTTTGCCCGGAACGGCATCGACGGTCGCGTGATCGGGTTGAGCCCAGGTGCAGCGTTCGGCGGAGCTAAGCGATGGCTACCTGAGCGATTCGCACAGTCGGCAGTGGCTATAGCAAGGCATCGCGAGGCGAGAGTTGCCATTTTCGGATCGAGGGACGAGGCAGCGCTCGGAACGCACGTTGCGGCTCTGATTGGGCGCGAGAATGTGCAGGTCGTCAATTTCGCGGGCAAGACATCGCTGCGGGATTTCATCGACATGACCGCGGCCTGTGAATTGTTTCTCACAAACGACTCGGGCGCTATGCACATCTCGTCTGCCCTTGGCGTGCCGACCGTGGTCATTTTCGGCCCAACAGACGAGACCGCCACCGGACCAGCAGGGCACCGCCACGCGATCTTGCGCGAGCCAGTCGATTGCGCTCCCTGTCTTCTGCGCGAGTGCCCCATCGATCATCGATGCATGACGCGAGTCACGGCCGATCGAGCCGCTCATGCCGCCCTGAATCTTCTCGAGCATGTATCCTGAAGTCGAGCGAATTGAAGCAAGCAGTGGACACGAGACAAAAAATTCAGACCTTCGAGGAGCTTCGACCTGTGCTCGCTCGTGGCGCGTGGACGATTCTTGCAGGTGAGTTCGATCCGCTGACGCCGGCTCTTGCCGCTCGCGTCCAATCGCGTGTATTGCCAGGCTGCCGCTTGCTGGCTGTCATTCAGCCGGGCTCCGATGCGCTGCTCGATGCGCCGTCGCGAGCGGTCCTGATAGCGGCGTTACGCGCTGTTGACGCGGTAATGATAGAAACATCCGACGAATGGCGAGCGTTCGCGGCGACCAATCCGGATCTCCGTATAATCGACGATCGCAAAGCATGCATGCGTGATCGTCTCGAGTTCGAGCGACTGGTAATTGGGCGCTACGTGACATCCGAGGACAGCTAGCGCGCCAAGGTTAACGTGAACGGCCGGCATTCGATCTTAGTTGTCCGCTTGGGAGCGATGGGTGACATCATACACACGCTTCCGGCTGTGGCGTCGTTGCGCCTGAGCTTTCCCGGCTCGCGCATCACGTGGGCTATAGAGCCGAAATGGGGCCCGCTGCTCGAGGGCAATCCGCACATCGACCGTATTCTTCCCATCCAAAGGTCCCGGCCGGGTTCGTTCGTTCGCACCTGGTCCGAGTTGCGATCTATCCGGCCCGACATAGCCATCGACTTTCAGGGCCTGTTGAAATCGGCGCTTGTTGCCCGCGCGGCGCGGCCACTTGAGCTCTTCGGCTGGGCGACAACGTTTGCCCGCGAGCCGCTTGCATCCCGCATGTATACGCGCCGCGTTGAGCCAAGCAGCCGGCACAAGGTAGACCAAAATATCGAACTCGTGGCGGCGGCCGGTGGGGCGCAAGTGAGCCACGATATCTGGATCCCTCCCGGCCAGCCTGAAGGTGCGCTGCCCGAAACGCCTTACGTCTTGACGCACCCATTCGCAGGCTGGCAAGGCAAGCAATGGCCTCTCGACCGGTACGAACAGCTCGCGCGTCAACTCGAAAACGAAGGACCTACGCTGGTTGCCAACGTCCCTCCACGTCGCGCTCGGGAACTTGCCGGATTGTCTCATGTCGTGGTCCATACGTCGTCGCTCGGGGGCCTCATTGACGCGACACGGCGCGCCATGGCTGTACTTGGGTTGGACAGCGGACCGCTCCACCTTGCGGCCGCGCTTCAAAAACCAGGCGTGGCTTTGTATGGCCCGACCGACCCCGCGCGCAACGGTCCCTGGGGCGGGTCGATTCGCGTCTTGCGGTCGCCGGACGCCGCGACAACCTACAAACGCGGCCGCGGCGCAAACCCTTGCATGCAAGCTCTCACTGTCGATCAGGTGCACCAGCTGTTACGAGAGGCCCTAAGAACCGCGGACTCGCGCGCATGAATGGCGCTCGTTACCTCTTTCCCAAGCCTTACGCCGATTTCGTCGCGAAACTGCGAGTTCCATGCGGCTTTCTCCTTCTTGTTACATTCGCGCTGCTCTCGCGGCCCACTGTAGCTTCTATCCAGGTCGGACTGCCAATGGCCTGTGTTGGGCTGCTATTGCGGGGTTGGGCAGCGGGACACCTTGCCAAGAATCGGGAACTCGCAACGAGCGGCCCCTACGCTTACATTCGAAATCCCCTGTACGCGGGCACGCTTATTGCCGCGAGCGGTATCGTGATCGCCGGCCGAAGCGTTTGGCTCGCCGCCATCTTCGCCGCGGTTTTCTCACTTATTTACCTTCCCGTCATTGAACTCGAGGAACAGCACCTGCGCAACATTTTCTCCGCTTATGCCTCCTATGCCGAAAGTGTCCCCCGCCTGTTCCCACGGGGTCGCTGGCGCGACGCACAACCCGGAAGGTTCTCGTGGACGCTTTATCTGAAAAACGAGGAATACAAAGCTCTATTCGGATTCGTGGCAGCGGTTGTATGGCTGCTGTTTCGGCTGCGCCCCGCTTGATGGATATCGAAACTGAGGTTCGTAGAATCAAATATGGTTGAATCTGAACCTGCTCGCCAAGCCCGCTCGTTCTTTGAAGCGAATCATACATATCGCTTTCTCGATCCGCTCATCACGGTGTTCGTCGTTGTTCTTCTCATCTCGAATGTGGTGGGTCAGAAAATAGCGGCTTTCGGCCCTCTGCGCGTCAGCGGAGCCCAATTCCTTTTTCCGATTACGTACATCTTCGGCGACATCTTTACCGAGGTGTATGGCTATGCCGCATCAAGGAAGGCAATCTGGTTTGGATTCTTCGCATCCATTTTACTTTCGTTGATGGGCATCATCTGTGTGAAGTTGCCCGCTGCGCCTGAGTGGCCGAATCAGAAAGCGTTCGAAACGGTCTTTTACACTGTGCCGCGGCTCGTTGTCGCCAGTCTGCTGGCGTATTGGTGCGGCGAATTTGCAAACTCCTACACACTCGCGAAGTTAAAACTTGTCACCAAGGGCCGCTATCTTTGGACGCGAACGATTGGTTCGACGGTTGTTGGCCAGGCAGTTGACTCGGTGATGGTCATGTTCATCGGATTTTTAGGCATTGTGCCCGTGAACACGATCATCCGGCTGATCATCTCGGGCTATCTCGCGAAGGTAATTTATGAAACCTTGATGACCCCGATCACCTATGCGGTTGTAAATTTTCTGAAGCGAAACGAACATGTCGATTACTTCGATTATGCGACCGATTTCAATCCGTTTGCGGCCTCGGAGAAGTGAAGAGCTGGTTACTAAGCGGAATGAGGATTTGCACAGACAAACCGGGACGCGCATTCTGTGCCACGATCTGTCCATGATGCAGTTGCACTGCGCGTTTCGCTATCGATAAACCAAGCCCGATTCCTCCGCTTTCAGTGTCCCGCGCCTCTTCCACTCGAAAGAATGGTTCGAAGATCTGCGTGAGCGCTGCCTCGGGCACGCCGGGGCCGTAATCCCGCACTGTGATCGTTGCCATATCAGCGTTTTCGCTCAGAACAACATTAATCATTGCTTCTTCCGGCGAATAGCGAATTGCATTACGCAGTACGTTCTCGATCGCGCGCCTGAGTAGCTCGTGGTCACCTGACGCTTCACCGGAAAGCTGGCCCTCCAATTGGATGGTGCAGCCGCGAAATTCGGCTTCCAAACGGCAGTCGCATACCGTCTGTTCCACAATCTTCCCGAGATGTACGGGTTCCGTTTTTCGGGCGATTGGATCTCCCTCGGTCCGAGTCAGCTCGACAATTTCAGAGACGAGGGAGGTGATGCGATTTACCTCGCGCTGCACACGGTCAAACGCTGCTTTCGGGTCGGCAGCCGTTCTAGCCAACCTGACAGCGAATGTCAACCGTGCCAGTGGCGATCTCAACTCGTGCGATATGTCTTCCAAAAGCCTGCGCTCGCTGACGACCAATTTCTGGAGCCGCTCTGCCATACCGTTGAAGGAACGTGCCAAATCTCCGATTTCGTCCTTCCGTTGCATGTTTACCCTAGCCAGCAGATCTCCTTCCCCGAACCGATCGACCGTCTTTGTAATCTTGCGAATGGGTAATACGATTCCAACAGCCGCTAACCAACACAGGATGCTAGTCGCTCCGATTACCAAAAGGTAGTAGGGGAAGAATGTCCATCGATTCGGCTGCCGTGGATTCACGGCTACAAACCAGTAGCGCCCGTCCACCGATTCGTGAGTAATAATCAGACGGCCCTTCAGATAACCGCGCGATTTGCGAGCTGGCGACTTGGGAAGCAATGCCGATCGGTCTCGACCCGAGACGACGTCTACCCCGCGTGAGTCCAACAAGTAGTGAGATATGCCGAACAAGCGATTCAGGCGCTGCATGTAGGCTGATACGGCTGCCGGACCTCCGCTGTCCAATGCGTCGCGCGCGTGCTCGAGCTCGAGTTCGTCCATGGCCTCAAAAACGGGATAAAGATCTCTTTGCTGTACGTGATTCGAGATCAACAGGAACACTCCGAGCGAGAGAGATAGGGTCACCACCATTGCAAGGAGAATTCCGACGTAAAGACGCTTCATAAACTCGGCCCTGGCTCTGCGGTGAATACGTATCCGATGCCGCGAACTGTGCGGATGAGGGTGCGGCCATGCTCGAGCTTCCTGCGCAGATGACTGATATGGACGTCAAGCGAACGATCGTATGGCGTCGCTTGACGCTCGAATAGGGTTGCCATGATCTCGTCTCGGGATACGATGCGGCCGGCGGACTGAATCAGCAAGTCGAGGATGTCGAACTCCAACGCAGTGAGTTCCACGAGTTGCCCTGCGCTCCACGCCTCGCGCGTACGCGCATTGACCTGGGTATCTCCAAACACCCTCACTGAATCTTCCGGGCGTTGCGGCACACCAGTGCGTCGCAGCACGGCGCGAACCCTCGCTAACAACTCATCGGGATCGAACGGCTTCGGTAGGTAATCATCGGCGCCGCTATCCAAACCTGCAATTCGGTCTTGTGGACGAACCCGCGCCGTCAGCATGATAACGGGTACGGTTTTGCGCCGGCGCAACTGCTGTAGAACCGTAAAACCGTTGACGACCGGCAGCATGACATCGAGGATTACCAAATCGTAGGGACGCTCGAGCGCACGAGCGAGCCCATCCCGGCCGTTGTATGCACACTCGAGGTGGTAGCCCATCTGGGAGAAAAACTCGTTCATCATGCTGCACAGCTCAGCATCGTCATCGATGAGCAGCAGCGATTGGCGCATCATTTTCTCCAATGCTCTAATACTCACTCAGGCTAGATCAAAGGCAGAGTCTAACTCTTAAGAAAAATTAAAGCTCCATGCCTTGGTTACCGAGCTACGGTGGAGTTGCGGTCCATTTCGAGCTTGCTGGCTAACTCAAATCCGCTGATCGCCAATCTCTCCAAACGTGAGATCCCCAGTCTGTATGGTCTGCGAGGCATCGCCGCTGTTGCAGTGGCCGTCTGGCACTATCTGGATCAGTGGAAACTTTCCTATCTCTTTCCGGGACCATTTTCCGTCACTCTCTTCTTCGAGCTGAGCGGACTGTTGATTACCTGGCTGCTGTTGAAGGAGATTGAGGAAACCGGCGGGCTTGACCGGCGGCAATTCTATCTTCGCCGTGCTTTGCGCTTGTTCCCGGTCTTTTATGTGGTTTGGGCGATGTGCCGATTGGCCGGACCGTTTCGAGGAAGCTGGGCATACTTTTTCTACTTAGGCGATTACTACACTGCAATTTGGAAAAACTACGGCGTTATGACACAAGCGTGGTCTTTAGGCGTCGAAGAAAAATTCTATTTGTTGTGGCCCTTTATTTTGACAGGGATTGAAAGAACAAAACTCGTCAAACTCCTCACCTGCGTCCTGGTTTTCGAGCCGCTCTATCGCGCTGTTCTCTCACTTTTCGGATTTCGGACCTACACTTGGTTCGCCTTCGATACTCACCTGGACCCAATCGTGCTCGGGTGCCTGATCGCCATTCTTGCGAAGCAGGGTTGGGTGGCCCCAAGGTGGATGAGGCATCCCATCACGCCGATCTGTGCGTTGGTCCTTGTATTTGTGTTTCAGCGGCTGCCTGATCTTGTGACATACCTACTCGCAGTCATTCTGGTTTCAGTGATTTGCCGGCCAACAACTTTCTTGAACAATCCAGTCGCACGTTATTTTGGAGCCATCTCTTACTCTTTATATCTGTGCCATGGGTATGCAAGGGATATCCTGTGGCGGCGATTCCTTGGCAATATCCATTTCTCGCATTGGACCATGGCTCTCGTGTCGCAAGTCGCTATCGCAATATTGTTGGCATCTGTTCTTCATTTCAGTGTTGAACGACCGTTTCTGAGACTCAAAGATCGCTTTCACAGGAATTGCGACAGCTCACGCCGGGCTGTCCGAATTACACTATTCGGATGACATCGCGTGCTGCCTTTCTTGTCTCTGTGCTCGTTTTGGCGGCTTTGACTCGGGCCACGGGGCAATCCGCCCGGTTTAGCATCAGCTTTCCCACATCGCGTTCGGCTCAACCCATCGATGGCCGGCTTCTGCTTCTTTTGTCAACCGACCCCTCGAAGGAGCCGCGCATGCAAATCAACGACACATTGAAAACCCAAATTATCTTCGGAATGGATGTGGACGCGCTGCGTCCCGATCAGCCGATCGTGTTCGACGAGCACGCCGACGGCTATCCGTACGCGAAGCTGAGCGATGTGCCGCCGGGCCAGTATTACATGCAAGCAGTTCTACATCGCTACGAGACGTTTCATCGTGCCGATGGCTACACGGTAAAGCTGCCGATGGATCGCGGCGAGGGCCAGCATTGGAATCTCGCGCCCGGCAACTTGTACAGCAAGCCGCAACCGACACGGCTTGGCCCCGACGCCGCGTCAGTTGCCATTTCGCTCGACCAGGAGATCGCGCCCATTGCGCCGCCAGCCGATACCAAATACATCAAACACATAAAAATCAAAAGCGAGCTGCTGTCGCGTTTCTGGGGCCGGCCTATGTATTTGGGCGCGCATATTCTACTGCCCGAAGGCTTCGATGAACATCCCGAAGTTCACTATCCGCTCGCTGTCTTTGAGGGGCACTTCCCTTCCGATTTCGAAGGCTTTCGCACCACGCCGCCCGACCCGAACCTGAAGCCCGATTACAGTGAACGGTTCCATATAGCCGGCTACAACCGCATCGAGCAGGAAGAAGCCTACAAGTTTTATAAGCAGTGGACCGGGCCCAATTTCCCACGCATTCTTATCATCGAGATCCAACACGCCAATCCGTACTACGACGATTCGTACGCGGTAAACTCAGCAAATCTAGGGCCATATGGAGATGCCATAGAAACGGAACTGATTCCTTACATAGAGAAGAAATTCCGAGGCATCGGTCAGGGATGGGCTCGATTCGTCTACGGCGGCTCGACCGGGGGCTGGGAATCGCTTGCCGTCCAGGTCTTCTACCCCGATCATTACAACAGCGCGTTCGTTGCCTGCCCCGATCCAGTCGATTTTCGTGCTTACACGGTAATCAATCTGTACAGCGACAGAAATGCCTTCTATCTGGAAGGAACGCACCGTCGGACCTTACAGCCTGGAATGCGCGATTATCTCGGACACGTGCTGGGCACAGCGAAGGATCTCAATCAATACGAAGCGGCCCTCGGCTCTCACGGCCGATCCGGAGAGCAGTTCGATATTTGGCAGGCTGTCTATTCGCCGGTTGGAGCCGATGGATATCCCAAGCCGATCTTCAACAAGGCGAGTGGCGAAATCGACCATAACGTAGCCGCTTACTGGCGCGAGCATTACGATCTGAGCTACGTTTTGAAACGCGATTGGGCTACGCTGGGCCCGAAGCTCGAAGGCAAACTCCATATCTATTGCGGCAGCGCCGACACTTACTATCTAAATGATGCTGTGTACCTGATTGAAGATTTCTTGAAGAGCACAACCAGTCCAGCTTATGGCGGCGAGGTCAAGTACGGCGAGCGGGCGGAGCATTGTTGGAATGGCGATCCCAGTCTGCCCAATTATCTTTCTAGGCTGCACTACAACACGATGTACCTGCCGAAGTTTTTGGATCATCTTTCAAAAACGGCACCGCCCGGCGCAGATCTGAGAAGCTGGCGATATTGAGGCCAGTTATTCAAACGGCGCGCCGCCGTCGTCGCCGGTATCGACCGCGAGATTTTCAAACTTGGTGAATTTATTCAAAAATGCGAGTTTCAATCGGCCAGTCGGACCATTGCGCTGTTTCGCCATGAGGATCTCGGCAATGCCCTTGAGGCTTTCTTTTTCCGGCCGGTACACTTCTTCGCGAAAGATGAACATTACAACATCGGCATCCTGCTCGATCGAGCCGGATTCGCGAAGATCGCTCAGAATCGGCCTGTGATCGCCCTGACGCGTTTCGGAAGCGCGGCTGAGCTGGGAGAGCACAAGAAACGGCACCCGAAGCTCTTTTGACATCAGCTTCACGCCACGCGAGAGGGCGCTGACTTCCTGGACACGATTCTCGCGTTTCGGCCCCTGCATGAGTTGTAGATAGTCGATAATGACAAGTCCCAGACCGTGCTCGGCCTTCAGACGCCGCAGCTTCGCATGAATGTCCATCAGGTTCGTGCCCGCGGTATCGTCGATAAATAGAGGCGCGTGATACATCTCGACCGCCGCTTCCTGCAGCCGGGTCCGTTCCTCCTGATTTAAATAGCCTGCTCTGAATTTCGACTGATCGACGCGAGCCGCCGCACACAGCATGCGGGTCAACAGCGACTCCTTCGACATTTCGAGCGAAAACACGGCCACCGTCTTCGGATTCCGGGGATTCGTGGCAACATGCTGTGCGATGTTGAGAGCAAATGCGGTCTTTCCCATAGCAGGCCGCGCCGCAACAATAACGAGTTCGCCCTCGCGCAAGCCGCCCGTCATTTCATCCAACTTCAAAAAACCTGTGCCGATACCCTTGATCCGCTTGCTGGTATCGAGGAACGCATTTATGCCGCCTTCGAACTCGTCGATAATCTGAGCGGGGTTGGACAGCGCCGCACGCGCTTGAACATCGCCCAACCCGATCAGCGCCTCTTCGGCTGCGGCCAGAACATCGGAGGCATCCTCGACGCCGGTAATGCAACGGTTGATCACGCCCTGCGAAACACGGATAATGCGCCGGAGCAGCGATTTCTCTCTAACAATTGTGACGTAACTGTCGAGATTCTGGATTTGCGGAAGCCCGTCATCAAGCGAAACGAGATAGCTCAATCCGTCGACGGACTGAAGCTCGCCATGCTTCATCAGCTCATTCGCCAGCGTCACGCGGTCGATTTTCTCGCCTCGATCATCGAGATCGCACATCCGGCGGAAAATCACCTTGTGCTTCTCGAGGCTAAAATCGTCTTCAGAGATCTTGCCTCCGACTTGGGCAAACGCGGTCTCGTCGGTCATGATCGCGCCCAGAACGAAGCGTTCCGCGTCCAGGTTCACCGGGAGAGATTGTTCAATCAGGAGATCTCGTGTTGCCATTACCCGATTCGCTAACCTTAACGGAGGCGCGGGCTCTTCTCAACAACCAGCGAAAATTTTTCTGTTGAAACTGGCCATCTTACGCACTCACAGCAGGTTGCGAAGACCATCCGCAGGATTTCCACAACCAAACCCACATAACATTTTAGATCAAAAATGTTTAGAAGTAATGGCGGATGTTTCGGAATCGCGCAGACGAGGGCGCAGTCGACCCTTTCGAACGCCCTACCGGCTGCGGCTCGAGCCGCAGTAGCTGGGACCCTATCTCGACCCCAGCTCAAAAATCTACTTCGGGTTGAGCCGGATGTCACCAAGCGCCATCACGGCTTCATCCGTTTCGCTGTCGACGACGTGCCATCGGGCGGTGTCTACAATTCCAAGCCCGCTGCTTGACAGGATCGAACACCCAGACTTTTTTAACGCCCATCTGAAGATACTCGAGGCACCGGTCTTGAAGGTCGGCCGCGGTGTCGTCCGGGGACATGATCTCGATACAGACCAGCGGCGCTGCCGTGAGCACGGGAGTTCGTTCGCGATCGAGCGGAATGACCACGATATCGGGCACCCGGAATCTCGCTGGCCCGACCTGAACACATTGCTCAGGCGACACGCGGATCATCCATTCGTCACGCCGGGCATGAAGGTAGGCGATCAGGATGGTCTGTAGGTTTGAGTGTTCGAATTGGCCTACATTTTGTTCGAGGGCTCCCCGCTTATCCAATCGCAGTCAGGACGATAGTAGGTATGCAGATATGTATCGAGAGGCACTTCCTGCAGAGTCTGCATATCACAATGGTACGCGAGCGGTCTCGCAGTCGCGATAGCCCTGACGCTCACGGCGGATAATGTAGACATGAGCGCCGTTCTCACCATCGCCGGAAAAACATTCCACTCCCGCCTATTCGTCGGAACCGGAAAGTATCGCAGCAAGCCCCAAATGGCCCGGTGTCACGAGATATCGGGGACTGAAATGGTGACGCTCGCCGTTCGGCGCGTGAATTTGACCGACCGGTCGAAGGAGTCGGAACTCGACTACATCGACCGCTCGAAAATCTCTATTCTGCCCAACACGGCGGGCTGCTATACAGCCAATGAAGCCGTTCGCACCGCTCGCCTCGCCCGTGAAGTGGGGCTTTCGAACTGGATCAAGTTGGAAGTGATTGGAGATCAGAAGACACTGTTCCCAGATAACGAAGGTCTGCTCGAGGCAACGCGCGTTCTGGTGAAAGAGGGCTTTGTCGTTCTGCCTTATACGTCCGACGACCTTGTAAACGCACGTAAGCTGATCGATGCGGGAGCTTCTGCTGTAATGCCGCTCGCCGCGCCTATCGGCTCGGGCTTAGGTATCCAGAACTTCACCAACCTCAGGATTCTGCGCGAAGAGATCACCGAAGTGCCTCTGATTGTCGATGCGGGCGTAGGAACTGCATCCGACGCGGCGCTTGCGATGGAGCTCGGATTCGATGGTCTACTGCTCAATACTGCCATCGCTGAAGCTGAAGAGCCCGAGCAAATGGCGCTAGCCATGAAGCTCGCCGTCGAAGCAGGCCGCGCCGCCTTCCTCGCCGGAAGAATGCCGAAACGTTTGTATGCCAGTGCCAGCAGCCCTCTCGCCGGCGCGATTGGCCGTGCTTAGTTCACGCAGCACCCGTATGTGCGCGTGCCAGACCTGAAGTCACCTTTCCCAGAAGCGCGGCATCCATAGGTTATGTCAAATCCGGACATGGTCTATCGAACCTTGGGTGCGACCGGAGAAAAGGTGTCGGCGCTCGGCGTCGGCGGATGGCATCTCGCACTCAACTACGTGGACGAACAAACGGCGATTCGCATTGTTCGCACAGCAATCGACCGGGGCGTCAATTTCATGGACAATTCCTGGGACTACAATGCCGGCGAAAGCGAAGTACGCATGGGCAAAGCCCTAAAGGATGGCTACCGGAAGAGGGCTTTTGTCATGACCAAAATTGACGGCCGCTCCCGCGAAGAAGCGACTCGGCAGTTAAACGAGAGCATGCGGCGTCTCGAGGTCGATCATCTCGACCTCGTTCAGCACCACGAAGTCATACGGTACGAAGATGCCGATCGGATATTTGACGAAGAAGGTGCAAACACCGCACTACTAGAAGCGAAGAAGGCTGGGAAAGTTCGCTATATAGGATTCACTGGGCACAAAGATCCGCACGTTCACCTACATACGCTCGAGGTTTCGGCCCAGCACGGATTTCGGTTCGATACCGTCCAAATGCCTCTCAATGTTATGGACGCGCACTTCCGCAGCTTCGAAAAGCTTGTTCTTCCGGCACTCGTTCAGCAGGCTATCGGCGTGTTGGGTATGAAGAGCATGGCAAACGGAATCATTCTCAAATCAAGAACTGTAACGCCGGTCGAGTGTTTGCATTACGCCCTCAGCTTGCCTACCTCGGTCGTCATCACGGGCATCGATAGCATGGAAATTTTGGAGCAGGCTTTTGAGGCGGTCCGCACCTTCAAGCCTCTCAGCGCGGCCGAGCGCGAAATCCTGCTCGCGAAAACCGCTAGCTCGGCTACCCGCGGCAAGTGGGAGCCGTTTAAGACATCTTCTCTGTTCGACTCAACTGCTCAAAACCCGGCTTGGCTCGGTCAAGAGCCCCAGCACGTTCGCGCTCTCATGTGATTCCGAGCCTCAAGAAGATTCACCCACGCATGGATGGACAGCTTGCTGTGCCAGCCCGAATACCGGCGCACGATCCTCAGGCGCACCAATACTGCCCACCCATGATTCCAGTCGCGCTGTTTCAAATGAACAGCGATTTTACGTTCCCTAAATCGCTCCGCCTCTCCGCCCCAGGTGCATGACAAGACCCACCAGGAACAGAACCAGAAATATGAAGAACAAGATTTTTGCTATCCCCGCGGAAGCAGCGGCAATGCCTCCAAAGCCAAGCACACCTGCTACAAGCGCGATCAGCAAGAACACCAGAGCCCAATAGAGCATCGTTCCTCCTTCCCTGTTTTCTAGACTGTCGAAAAGGCAAGTTTGCTACCGAATTTGATTGGCGGTTCAAGAAGAACGCCAAAACGCCTCATTTCCATGGGCTTACGGGACGCCCCGCGGGTCGGCCGGCTATTCGTGATGCAAAGCTGCGAGCGGATCGATGGACGAGGCACGATACGCGGGAAGCCATGCTGCGATCACCGCCGTGATCCCGAGCATTGCCAGCGAGAGGGCGAGCTGCAAAGGATTATGAGGGTTAACGCCGTACAAAAGGCCGGCTATCGCTTTGCCAAGCAGTAGGCTGAGCGCAACTCCGAAGCAGCTTCCAATCGCTAATAGAGCTAAGACCTGCCGGGTCACCAGCCACTGGATCTGCCGCCGCTGAGCGCCGAGCGCCATGCGAATGCCAATTTCGCCGCTACGGTTCGCCACATGATAGCTGAGCAGACCAAACAAGCCGGTCGCGGCCATAACGAGCGCGACCGCACTGAAAGCAGCCGATAGATAAGCGAGAAGCCGGTCCTCGACGAGCGCTCCGTCCTTTGTGCTGTCAAGCGTGCTGAAGCGATCCACATACTCGCGTCCTCTGGAATCGACAACGTGGCGGACCGCCGCAACATCGAGCGTGCCTCCAAAGGTCTTTATCAGGACCACGGGATTGGCTTCCGAATCCGGATGCTGCCAAAAATTTACGTAGGCAATCAATGGCCTACGATCATTGGGGTTTGCCAAACTCAACTGCATGTCCGACACGATTCCAATAATTTTCAAACGCTGATAAGCCGCTTCGTTGCCGACCCGCACGTGATGCCCGAGCAATCGTTGAGGACCGCCGAGGCGCCGGGCAAGGGATTCGCTAAGAATCACGCTCGGCTCTCCCAATGTAGTTTCAGCGTGGCGAAAATCTTCGCCTTCCACAATCCTCGCCCCTAGCGTTCGGAAAAAGCCATCGCTCGCCGTAATCACTTGCGCTTGAAATTCGCGGCCCGGCTCAGCGTTCTCGACCGATGCCACTGGTTCCAAGTAAGGGAAGGTGAAGAATGGCTCATATTGGCAGAGCGTCGCAGACGCCACGTTCGGAAGAGATGCAAGCTGCTCTTGAATGTCCCGATAGTAAGCCGGCCGCGCGAAGTCGTTATACGCGCCTGGGCGCGGATTGAGTTGGGTGGTCCAGACATTGTGCGTATTGATGCCCAGGTCGATTCCGTAAAGCCGCGACAAAGATGAGCTGAACAGCCCGCTGCCCGTAACGAGCGCCAATGTGAGGGCAATTTGGGCGGTGAGCAGGGTTTTCTGCGAGAATGACTGGCCTGTTACGCTTCCCCGCCCGCCCTCTTTCAACGCCTCATGGCTCGAGAGCCGATTGGCCTGCCACACAGACACGCCGGCAAGTGCTCCAGCCACCAGCAAAACGGCTCCCAAAAGAAAGATCGTCATGCGCCAATCGAAAGCCAAACTGAAATCCAAATTCCCGAACATTCTGTTGCCTTGCGCGACCGCAAACTGATCCATTGCGCGCGCGAGCATAGCGCCTAATGCCGCCGCGACAACGATCAGAATCAGGACTTCCGAAACAAACGCGCTAGCAATGTGGATTTTTCGAGCACCAAGAGCGAGGCGCACGGCAATCTCCCTCCGTCTCGCAAGACTTCTTGCCAAAAGAACATTCGCCAGATTGACGCAGCCGATCAAAAGGATCGAGGCACAGATTCCAAAAATGGCATATAGCGGCTTCCCAAAGCGGTCGCGCAAGAAATAGTCAATTCCAGTCTTTGCGGAAGTGACCGTTAGCTTGGTATCGAAATAATCTTTTCGCTGCGCCGCATTGTAGCGATGAGGAACGCTCTGTTCTAGAAGCCGGGTTCTTTCGGCCGCGATCCGCGCCAGCACCTGGCTGTCCGATAGTCCCGGCGCGCGCCGGGCCAATATATTGACCCAATAATAAGTTGGTGTTCTTCCACCTGGCAAACGGGAAGGCTCCTGGCGCAAAGGGATAACAATTCCCGCCGGAAAGCCGAGCAGGAGTCCTTCAAATTGCCTTTCAGCGACGCCGACAACAGTGAAGGTTGCGCCCTGCATTCGAATACGCTTTCCTAGGACATCGGGCCGGCCGGCAAATGCGCTTTGCCATAGCGCCTCGGTAATGATCGCAGTCCCTTCCGTTCCCGTTCGATCGTCGTCAGGAGTAATCAACCTTCCCAGGTGAACCTTGATGCCTAGCGTCTCAAAGCAATCGGCGGTCATCCCGAGCATGCCCGTCGACCGAATTGTCCCGCCGACCTCGAGTGCAGGATAGCCCGTATCGAATCCGCAAAGTCCCTGAAATGCTGCGTCCTTGTGAAGCAGCTCAAGAACCGTGGAGGGTAACCCGTAGAGCTGGCCATCCTTGCCGACCGAAGAAATGCGAACGAGTTCCTCCGGCCGCTCCAACGGTAGCGGCCGCAGCAGCAAGGCATTGACAAGACTGAACACCGCGAGGTTGGAACCTACGCCAATCGCCAAAATAAGAATGGCGATCGATGTGAACCCCGGGCTCTTGGTGAGACGTCGCATCGCGCACCTCACGTTTCGAGCCAACGCGTCAAGAAGACGCCAGCGGTCAATCTCGCGGCACTCATCTTTCAAAGCCTCGACGCTGCCAAACTCGATTCGAGCGCGCCGGTATGCCTCCTGTTCGCTCATGCCTTCCGAGAGATGCTTCCTGGTTTGGAATTCAATGTGAGCTGCCAGTTCGTCTTGAAGCTCGCGGTCCGTCTGATTCCGGGAGAAAAGGCTTCGAAAACGCTTCAGAACGCTATGCCAGCGCATAGTTTACGCCATTTCCAGCACTCGCCCGATCGCCACCGACAAACGCGCCCAGTCGTCGGTCTCGAGCTCTAGTTGTTTCTTTCCCGAAGGCGTCAGGCGGTAAAAGCGTGCGCGCCGGCCCAGCTCCGAAGTCCCCCATTCTGCCTTGATCCAGCCCCGGTGTTCCAGGCGATGCAGAGCCGGGTACAAAGAACCTTGATTCACCCGCAGCACGTCTTGCGAAATCTGTTCGATTCTTTCCGAAACAGCCCAGCCATGCGCCGGACCGGATCTTAAGGTGCGCAGAATCAGGAGATCGAGGGTACCTTGCAGGAGATCGAGTCTAGAGTCGTTTGCCATCTTGTCGCTTGTCTACACTATAGGATTCCGTGATGTCGCATGTCAACAATATGCATGTCGAAACCACATGCCTGAAATAATATCTTTCATGAGATTGTTGGGGCTTTTTATGGCAGGCGCGCTACTCACATCCGCTCAGACACCGTTTGACGATCTGGTCAACCATTTTTACGACGATTACTTTCACTTTTCTCCGTCTGAGGGTACTGCCGCCGGATTTCATCGCTACGACTCGTCACTTGAAGATTATTCGCATGACTCGATGCAGGCGTATGTCGCGATGTTGCGAGGCTATATCCCGAGATTTGAGCAAGCTCCGGCATCTGACGATCGCGAACTCATGCTCCTGAAGATCCGTAGCCAGTTGCTCGCCGTCGAGAATATCCGCTATTGGGTGAAGAATCCCGATTTCTATTCGAGCGGCGCGACGGAGAGCATCTTCTCGCTGATCAGCCGCAAGTTTGCTCCTCCGGAAGTACGCCTTCAAAGCGTAATCGCCAGAGAGAATCAGATTCCGCGAGTGCTCGACGAAGCCCGGCGAAATCTCAGCAATCCGCCCCGCATCTATACCGAGGTCGCCCTCGAGCAGCTTCCGGGAATAGAAGATTTTTTCTCGAGCGACGTGCCCAAGGCCTTCTCCGAGGTGAAAGATCCTGCTTTACTTACCCGCTTCCGCAAAGTGAATGATGGGGTTGTGGCGGCTCTGCGCGGCTATCAGGATTATGTGAAGACAACCCTGCTTCCGAACTCGCATGGCGATTTCCGCATAGGCGCTGACAATTACAGCAAGAAACTGCGGTACGACGAGGACGTCGACATCCCGCTCGATCGGCTGCTGAGAATCGGTTATGACAATTTGCACGAAAATCAGCGCCACCTTGCCGAGGTCGCGAGAAAGATCGATCCCAACAAAACCACCCAGCAGATTGCCGACGAACTCGCAGCCGATCACCCGAAACCGGACGAACTTCTCACGGCGTTCCGCAACACCTTCGCGAGCCTTATCGGTTTCATTGAGGCGAAGCACATCATCACCATACCGTCGCCCATCGAACCGATCCTCGAGGAAACGCCGCCGTTTATGCGAGCGTTAACCACGGCTTCGATGGACACGCCCGGTCCTTATGAGAAGAAGGCGACCGAGGCTTATTTCAACGTCACGCTCCCGGAAAAAAGCTGGTCCGCCGAGGAGACGCGGGAATTCATGACCGCATTTAATCGCGGAACCATCGTCAGCACCGCCATCCACGAAGCTTATCCCGGCCATTACGTCCAACTGCTGTGGTTTCAAAAGCTCAAGTCCAAGGCCGTAAAGCTCAGCCAGGTCAACTCGAACGTGGAAGGATGGGCGCATTATTCCGAGCAGATGATGCTCGATGAAGGCTACGGAGATCACGATCCGAAATTGCGATTCGGCCAGTTGATCGACGCTCTGCTTCGCGATTGCCGCTATATCGTAGGCATCGAGATGCACACCGGCAAAATGAGTTACGAGCAGGGGATCGATTTCTTCACGAAGCAAGGATACATGACGCGCGCCTATGCCGAGCGGGAAACCAAACGCGGCACGAGCGATCCCACCTATCTCTACTACACGCTCGGAAAATTGGAAATACTGAAGCTGCGCGAAGATTACCGCCAAAAGATGGGAGCCTCGTTCAACCTAGAACAGTTCCACAACGATTTTGTAAAACAGGGCGGCATACCCATCAAAATTATTCGCAAGAATATGTTGGGCAACGATTCGCCGGCTTTGTAAAGAAGCGCTGTGACGCTAATTCACGCGCTCGAATTCAACTGAAGTGCTGTCGTAATCGCCGATGAGCTTCAATGACACTCCGTTATTCATCAGAAACGATCCCGTGTAGGTATCGTTTCTGTCCATCAGTTTGCTGTCGATCCTGACAACCTTGTAAACCGCCTTGGGGTCGAGACCCTTCAGAAAAATGTTGGGCATTGCATTTCCGAACTGTTGCGAATGGAGAAACGCAAACAGAACGGCCTGTCTACCATCCTGCGCTATGTATTCATTGGCTGTTAATTCGCCTTCTCGGGGCGAAAGCAGCCGGTACAGGTTCCCCGTCTGAACGGTGTTCCTGATTTGCTTGTAATAACTGATCATTGTTGCCGCCAGATCGAAATCGGCCGCCACCCACTTGTTCAAATTGGCGCCAATACCTAGCGATCCTTGCATCGCCACAAGGAAACGATAGCCGAGCGGAGTGCTGCGCTGGTTCATATTCGGAACATCGGTCACCCAGGCCATCATGATTTTCGGCGTGTACGCATAGGTAAAGCCTTCCTGAATCTTCAGGCGGTCAAACGCTTCCGTGTTGTCCGATGTCCAAACTTCGTCAACTCGCCGCAAAACGCCGAGGTCCACTCGTCCCCCGCCCCCCGAGCACGACTCGATCTCAAGGCCGGGATGTTTCGCGCGAAGGCGGTCCATAATGCCGTACACGTGTTGCACATACTTGATCCAGATCTCTTTTTGTTCTGCAATTGGCGCTTCCGGCCATCCCGGCTCGGAAAAATGCCGGTTCATGTCCCACTTGATGAACTTGATATTGTTTTCAGAAAGCACTTTGTCGATCGATTGAAAGATATACTCGGCCACGTCGTCGCGAGCCATGTTCAAAACAAGCTGATTGCGCGCTTCCGTGCGCGGCCGGCCGGGAAAATGCATCGCCCAATCCGGATGCTGTCGATACAGGTTGCTATCGGGGTTGACCATCTCCGGCTCGAACCATAAGCCGAAATCCATGCCCAAGCTGTTTACATACTGAATCAGCGGTTTAAGCCCGTTCGGAAATTTCTGCCGGTTCACGACCCAATCGCCCAAACCCGCGTGATCGTTATTCCTCTCGCCAAACCAGCCATCATCCATCACGAAGCGCTCGACTCCGATCTTCGCAGCCTTTTCCGCCAATGCTTTCTGGCCTGCTTCGTTGACGTCGAACTCGGTCGCTTCCCACGAATTGTAAAGAACCGGCCGCGGATGTGGATTTTTATGATCGGGAAGTATTTCGGTTAATTCCAGCCGGTCGAGGCAGCGCGACGCGCCTCCAAATCCTTGGCTGCTGAATCCGCCGTAGTAGGCCGGGGTTTCGAGACGCTCGCCGGGCTTGAGCGGATAGCTGAAATCGAAATCGTTGAATCCGCCGGTGACACGGACTTGGTGCACGGGCGTCTCTTCGACTACGATTTTCCAATTGCCGCTCCACGCGAGTGCGCCAAACCAAACGCGCCCATGTTCCTGATCAGCCGTTCCATTTTCATCGATCGCGAACCATGGGTATATTTGATGGCTCGTATTGCCGCGCCGGCTCTCGAGCGTGACTGCGCCCTGATCAATCGCCTGCTGCTGAAGCTGATCCTCACCCGCCCAGCGCCCCGCCGCGTAGGTCAAGCGGTATTTCTGGTTGCGGGGTAGGTACCAGACTCCAGTTTGCGCGCTCTCAATCGTCACCACTTGCGGCGTCCGGTTTTCGATAACCGACCGCTTCTCGACGATATCTTCCGCCGCATAAACACGATACTCGAGCGTGACGAACAGGTCGTATCGAATGTCTTTCGCCCGAAGCCGCAGCGTATCGCCGTCCACTTTCGCATCCGAATACTTCAACACCAAATCGCGCACGCCGTCAGCCAGCGTTACTTTGAGCGATGGTTCGGCATACATGCGTCCTCCCCAACCTGGGTACTCGGAGTTGGTCGTCGTTTCGCTCCCATCGAACGAAGCCCACTCCGGAGCCGAATGCGCCGACCCTAGCTCCTCCGGATGCGTCAATTTTGCGCCCCAATACAGATTCTGCAGCTCACCTCGTTCGTTCACTCCCACCACATAAGTGGCATGGTCCGTCTGCAAAAACCACGCCTTCTGTAGAGGGCTGTACTGGATAGTTTGGGTTTTGGCGGAAAGAGCCGCGCAACAAAAGGCGGCGAGAAGCGCGAGAACTGTTTTCATGAGACAGAATTTTGGCTGACTTCGGATTTTCTCACGAAGCCAGGCCGGGAAACATGTCCCGCGAAGTCGAGAGAATTTGCCTTGTATCTCATCGTTCTAGAACTCCAACCTGGCCTGAAACGCAATCATGCGAGGGGAACTGTCGCCGCCTAGTCCGACACCAAGAAGTCCGGTGGGTGGCGAGGTGGTAGAAGTGAGAGCACCGAAGCCCGTCTGGGTGGCTGGATCGCCAGGAATGCCGGCAATCACGATCGAAGGTAGCGCGAAATTCGGATGATTGAAGACATTGAAGAACTGCCCCTCGATTCGGAGTTTGACGCGCTCGCTCAAGGTGAACCATTTGGTGAGATAGAAATCGCTCCATACAAAGTCCGGACCTCGTAACGCATTCCGGCCGAGGTTGCCGAACTGGCAGTTCTGGGAACTATCTCCGCCTACGCATGCGCCGGTGCTTGGATCGACTGCAGAAACGAAGGCGTTCGGGTTCAGCCACTGAATGGTTCCCGGTTGTGTTACGCCGGAGATGGGATTGTGCTCGTACAGTGGAACGCCCGGGACGACGCTGGCAAATTCAGGTCCGCTTCCGTTAACGATGCCATTTCCGTTTGCTGTGTATGGCGCGCTCAACACCGAGAACGGGATGCCGCTGTGCCAGAACACGGAGCCGGATATTTGCCAGCCGTTCAACGCGTATCCGAGCAGCCGGCTGTTGACTTTCACCGGAAGCTGATACACGTAGTTGGCCGTGAGGTTATCGCGAATATCATAGTCGCAGGGGCCCTTATCGCGGGCAAGATTGTAAGGCAGAGGCGAAAGAATGCCGCCCGCCGAAAACTGGAGGAAGCCGCCATTTGAGACCGTATCGAGACAATGGCTCCAGGTGTAATTGACCTGCGTTTGAAGACCATGCCCGAGCCGCTTTTCGGCAGTGAGCTGCAGCGCGTTGTAGTGGCTGTTTGCACCTGTATCGAGTTGTGTGACGGCTGCGAAACGCGGGTCAGTTGGCTGGCCGTAAGGAAACGGCGCGAAGCAGCCTGGGCATACCGTTTGGTATCCGTTCACTTGCATCGTGTATGGCTGATTTACGGCGCGTGTTCCCACGTATTGCGCTCGCAAATTGATAGTATTGCCAACCTGATGTTCGAGCCCAAAGCTCCATTGCATGAAGTAGGGCGCATGCAGCTTGCCATCAGGCACGGCCGTGATGGACACCGGTGGAAGACAGGCGTTTCGATTCGCCAGCGGCGATGCACACGAGAGCTCACCCTCGCGGAAACCGTTCAGAAAGTTTTGAGCCGCGGTTGCGGTTGCATCGACAGCGCTGTTAGGAACGCCGGGGGCGATGGCGATCCCACCTACGGTGCCCAGCAGACCTCCTTGAAACGTGTTCACATACGGCGGATTCGCACCGACCAGGTCGGCAACGCTGCCCGGGAGAAGATCGCTAAACAGACCGAAGCCGGTTCGTAGAACAGTCTTGGGCCTGATCTGCCACGCTAGGGCTGTTCTCGGCTGCAGAATGGCGAGTGGCGTCGACTCAAATAAATTTCCGAGATTCGTTTGAATGACAGAGTTGAGAGGCTGGTTTACATCGTGCGAGATCGAGGCGAATGAGCCGGGCAGGCGCGCCACAAGATCGTGCGGGTTCAGTGGATTCGAATTGTGAGTGGCGCGGACGCCGAATGTCCAGGTCAGGCCCGGCGTGACTTGCCATTTGTCCTGAACATAGAAATCCGCATTCAGGAAATTGAACGGCTGCGAGTCGGCGAGAGGATAGGTAGCAGTCGCGGTCGACGCGACGCCATAGATGAACTGAGGAAGATCCGTGTAGGTAACTGTAGGAACGGTTCCCTCGCCGAAATCGAAGTCGTTCAAGCGGAAGATACGTGTGTTGGTGCCGAAGCGGAGTTCGTGAGCGCCGACGGTCCAGGCAAGATTGTCATTAATGAAGAAACGGCTCGCGCGCCGGCCTTGCACCCACGTGTTGTCGAGACCGCCGAGAGTGGTGAATGGCGCGCTCGAGCCGCTCGGCTCGAGAACAATTGGAAACGCGGAGAGTGTCTGCGCAAAGTTGGCAGGGCCGAACAGGCTTTCGTACCAGGAGAACGCCGGATTGAAGTAATTCACCAGGGTCGAAGAGAAAACGTGCGTGTAGCCGGAGGCAAATGAATAGAGTGGCTGGGGGGAGAGGGCGTTGAACAGAGGGTTTATGGGATCTGTCCAGGCGGCCTGCAAACCCGTATCAGCTTGAAACCGATACCATGTCATGTTCCTGTCGCTGATGTTGTAATCAACACGTGCTGTCTGGACCTGCTCGTGATCATCGCTCGAATGCGAGACACTTTGCCGGTTGGCGCAGCCGTTGCCATTCGGCGGACTCCCCGCTGCGGCCGTTCCGTTGTTGTTAAAAGGGCAGCCAAGCATCGCGAGCGGTGTACCGGCGGTGTTGTTGTACAGAGAAAATAGGTTCTTGTAGAAAGGCACGAGCTGGGGCTGTGCCGGATAGAGCGCTCCGGTCAATACGTCGCGTCCGCCTACGGGCAGCTGACTCAAGATGTAGCTTTCGAGCGCGGGTGTGGGGACGGTTGTCTCGGTGACGATGGGCAGCGCGATGCGCACCCATTCAGAATCGAAAAAGAAAAAGAGCTTGTTGTGAAGGATAGGGCCACCCAAGCTGCCGCCGAAGTGATTGACCGTCGAGCGCGGCTTGTGATTGCCGGGCGTTGCATTCGTAAAAAAATCCGCCGCGTTGAGTAGCGAGCCGTTCCAGAGTTCGTAAAGGTTGCCGTGGAACTGATTCGTGCCGGATTTAGTGACGTAGTTGACCTGAGACGCGCCATAACGGCCCTGATCGACGGCATAGGACAGCGTGTTGACTGTAACTTCCGCGATGGAATTCATGCCGAGAACGAGATTCGTCGAGAGGCCGCTGTTGAGATTTGTCAGCGGGTCGTTGGTCTCAAGGCCATCGACGATGTAGCCGTTTGAGAGCGCCGGAAGCCCGTTGAACTCGACGTTGCCGTAGCCGCTTGTGCTGCCCACAAAGTCGTTTCCACTGCCGGCCGTATTCATCAGAGCGCCTGCGGCGAATTGCAGCGGATAAGTAAGATCATCGCCGGGGTTGGGAAGATTTTCGAGCGCATGCGCACTTAGGGTTGTTGCGGTGTTTGGGTTTTCCGTATTGATCAATGCAGGCTGCTCACCCACGGTGACCTCCTGCTTCATTTTTTGCAGTTGCAAGACGAAATCGACGGTTTGCGTACGGCCGAGCGGCGCCGTGACGGAGTTGTTCTGCTGCTCCTCAAAGCCGGGAACGGTGACTTGCACCGTGTACCTGCCAGGTGTCAGTTGCGGAAACTGGAAACGACCTGCGCTATCGGTCTGGGCGGTGCGCTTCAGTCCGGTTTCGTTGTTGGAAGCTGTAACATGAGCCTGAGGCACGCCGCCGCCACTAGCGTCCTTGACTTGGCCCGCAATGGCGCTTGTGGTTTCGCCCTGTGCGCGGCAGATGCAGGGACGCGACGTCCAAACCGCCAGCAGAACCAAGATTACGCCGAATTTAGATTTAGGCATGCCTAAAACTAGACTGTAGCATTAGCTAAAGGCCTTCTGCAATCACAAATATTCGGCATTTTTGGCAGTGCCGGCAGGATAGACTCTAATTTAGTGCCAGCTACATCTCATACTTCGTCCAACACAGAGTCGGTGGACGATTACCTGAAAGCCATTCTGGAACTGAGTGGCTCCGATGACAAGCAAGTTACCAGCAACGGATTGGCGGAGCGTTTGGGCGTCCGTGCTGCGTCGGTAACCGGGATGCTCCAGAAACTCTCAGCGAGCAAGCCACCGCTTGTGAAATACGAAAAGCACCACGGGGCGCGCTTAACAGCAGCCGGAAAGAGACGCGCGCTTGAGGTCTTGCGGCACCATCGATTATTAGAACGTTTTCTGCATGATGTACTCGATTACGGCTGGGATGAAGTTCACGAGGAAGCGGAGCGGCTGGAACATTTCATATCGGAGAAGCTGGAAGACCGGATTGCGGCGAAGCTCGGGGATCCGCAATTCGATCCACATGGGCATTTGATCCCGGAGAGAAGCGGCGCGATATCGCCAAGGGCAGAAGTGAACCTGCTGAACTGGGTGTGTGGCGTGCCGGCGATTATCAGTAGTGTTTCCGACCGCAACGCCTCAGAACTGCGGGAGATTGAACGCTTGGGATTGCGACCCGGCGTTTCGGTTGTTGTTGAAGCCGGAGTTCGCAATGCCTCGCTTCTCATTCGGATCGACGGGCACAACAGCACCATCCGCCTGGGCCAGCACTTAGCAGCTCGCATTTCTCTTATCCCACACGCACTTGAGAAATTCGCTTGACAAGTAAATCGCCACACTGAACGATTAAAGCTGCATCAAACGGAACGTCGGCTAGCCGCACAGGTGAATGAACCCCATCAATCGCGCGTAGTCGGCAAGGCCTTATGAATCGGCACAGACGCGACTATGCTTGCTAGTCGCTGGCTCTCAGGCCGCTCATGCGCGCTACCAGGGCAGCTCGTTGCCCATATGGATAAAGCGTCCATTGGGACCGTCGGAACCAATCAGTGCGAGCTCGACGCTGGTCTTAGCGCCCTCGGGAATCTCCATCGGGGCTGCATCTGAGCCCATCTCGGTCTTCACCCAGCCAGGGTGGACTGAGTTCACCTTGATCTTCGTATCTTTCAATTCGTCCGCCAAATGCACTGTAAAGGCGTTCAGTGTCGTCTTCGACGCGTTGTACGAGAAGCGTTTGGCCGCGGCGATGGGACTATTCGGCTGGCTGTGCAAAGTGAGCGAACCGAGTATGCTGGACAAGTTCACGATGCGACCGCCTTCGCTTTTCTGGAGCAGTGGAAGCAGGTCGTGCGTGAGGAAGATAGTGGAAAAGACATTCGTGTTGAAGACCTCGCGCAGTTCGGCTTCCGAAGTGTTAACAGTGCGCTTCTCGAACGCTCCGCCATCATTTGGCGCAATACCAGCGTTGTTGACAAGGATGTCGAGGCGGCCGAACTGGTTTTCAACCTGCTCGACGGCCGCAGCGCGGTCAGAGGCTTTCGTGACGTCGAGTTGGATGGGGTGAACGTCATTCAGGCCTTCAGAGTTCAGCTTCGCGACAGCCTCTTTGGCGGCACTAAGCTTACGCGCGGCAACGAGGACGGTGACGCCCTTTTGTGCGAGTTGCCGAGCAGTTTCCAGACCGAGTCCGCGGTTGGCCCCGGTGACGAGTGCGATCTTGCTGGTTTTTGCCATTTGTGTCTCTCTGGAAAGGTAGATGAAGGCAGCAGGCCAGTGCGATTCCAGAAAAATACGTCCGGTCGCTTTGTCAATCGGCCAACAATCGCGCAACCGGTTGCAGCGACTCAACATTCTCGCACACTGCTTTGATCGCAGCCGTAATGGGCACCGCCAGAATGAGACCGATGCCGCCCCACATCAAGGTCCAGAACATGAGCGCGATCGTAAGCGCCAGCGGATTTACGTGTACATGCCGTCCCACAACCTTGGGATAAGCGAGATTCATTGCGACAAGGTGCAACCCTCCGGCAATTGCTGCCAAGGAAAGGATCACTGTGAATTTGTTGGGAATCGCCATGGCGGCAAGCACTGGTGGAAGCATTGCCAGCGGCAGGCCCACATACGGAAGCAGGCTAAGAAACCCACTTAGCAAACCGATGAGCGGCCAGTACGGGACCTTGAATAGGAAAAATGCGCCACCGCTCGCGCAGCTCAGAAAAACGCCGAGAACCACGTTGCCAAGAAGGTAGGACCGCGTCGAAGCCGCGACGCTATCCAAACTCTTCCCGGCCACGTAGCGCTGCTCACCGCGAAACATATTGATGATGCCCTTGCGCATGTGGTCGCGCCAGCTCAGCATGAAGTACGTCAGGAAAGGAACAAACGAAGTCATCAGGATTGCGCGGGCATAATCGCTGATATACCCGTAGATAAGGCTGATAGCGGGCCTTGGCTCCTGTTTGATTCGCACTTCCTGCACTTGTGGAGGTTGCGGGGGCGGTGCGACCTGCGCCGTCGTTTTCCGCTTCCGCGCTTGCGCCGCTTTTTGGGGCTTCTGCTGAATCTCCTGCTCCTGCTCGCGCAACCGCTGGGGAATCACTGCCTCGACCGCATGATTTTCAATGTCGTCCAGCTTGGCGCTCGTCTTATCGAGCAGCTCACTTACCCGCGACGTATACGTCGGCAGGTCTTGAGCCAAGCCCGACACTTGAGTCCAGATCACGACGCCGAGCAGGTAAGCAAGAAGCAGCGCGACTCCAATGACAACCGATGTCGCCGCCGGACGCGGCAGCCGCAGCCGCATAACCAGCAATACAATCGGGTCCAGCAGAAACGCCAACATCGCCGAAAGCGTAACCGTAACGAAAAATGGCCGCCCGTAATACAGCAGCACAACAACAGCCGCAGCAGCGATGACCGTGATACCGCGGTGAAAGGCTTTCTCGGTAGGCAGAGCTTGGCTTAAGATGGCCACAAATGATCCACGGTCTTCTTTCCGAACACTACTCGAAAGACGCGACCCCTATAATCTAGATTGCCAGATTTTGTAGACCCGCCGCTGTCCGGACGTATCCTAGCCTTAGACGTCGGGAAAAAACGCATTGGATTGGCTATCAGCGACCCGCTGGGAATCAGCGCGCAAGGGCTTCCGACTCTCCATCGGACTCGAATTCGCGACGACTTGGAAACCCTGCACCAACTAGCGCGGGAGAAGGAAGTGGCACTCTTTCTCGTTGGTAGACCTCTCCACATGAGCGGCGATGAAAGCCGCCAGAGTGTTTACACTGCCGAATTCGCCGAACGCTTGCGGGAAAAGACCGGTATCCCGGTCACTTATTGGGACGAGCGTTTGACAAGCCTCGAAGCCGAACGTGTGCTGCGCGAGACTCGGGCGTCTCTGGAACGTCGGAAGAAGGCGGTTGATCAGCTCGCGGCGATGCTACTTCTCGAAAGCTACTTGGACGCTCGGCAATATTCAAGTGGAGGAACCGTTGGCTAGGAGTGGCTGCTTCCGGGTCTTGAGTATAATCCTCGTCTTGCTGCTCGCTTTCGCCGGCTGGGCTGCCTGGTATCTGTTTGTTCCCTATCAAGCCTACGCCAACGAGACTTTCGTCGAGCTCGAGTACGGTACCAGCGCCCAGAATCTGGCAGCCACTCTCGAAAAGGCAGGCGTGGTTCGGAATCGCTACTCTTTCCTGTTCTGGCGGGCGTTGCACCCCAAGGCGGCTCTGCAGGCGGGCGAATATCGATTTGATCGCCCGCTGACTCCGGCTGAGGTCTTCGACAAAATCCACCGCGGCGCCATTTATTATGAAGTGCTTGCCGTGCCGGAAGGCAGCAATCTCTTCGATATCGCCCAGTCGCTCGGAGGCCTGCGTTATATAAAGCCGGCCGATTTCATCGCCGCAGCCAGCGATCCGAGCCTCGTTCGCGATTTGGATCCAGCCGCCCCGTCGCTCGAGGGCTACCTGTTTCCCTCGAGTTATAGGATTACTCGGAAGACGACCGCAAAGGACCTATGTCGCGCTATGGTGGATCAGTTTCAGCGCGAGTGGCGCCGGATAAGCGCAGGCCTTGACAATCCTGACGTTCACAGAATTGTCACACTTGCTTCTCTGGTGGAAAAGGAGACTGCGGTACCCGCTGAGCGCCCTCTAATCGCGTCCGTATTTCAGAACAGGCTTCGCCGCAATATGGCTCTTCAATGCGATCCCACAGTGGTTTACGCCGCCTTGCGGGAAAACAAATACCGGGGCGCTATCTACCGTTCCGACCTGGCCAGCAACGACCCCTACAACACTTATGAGCATTTAGGCCTGCCGCCCGGGCCCATCGCGAACCCAGGGGCTGTTTCCCTGACCGGTGCGCTCCATCCGGCCGAAACGGACTATTTATATTTTGTTGCCAAACCTGGCTCCGTGGGGCAACATACGTTCTCAGCCACCTTGACGGAACATCAAATGGCGGTGAAGGCGTATCGCGGCGGGCGGTAGGTTCGTGGGTAGGGCCAGTCTTTGTATAAGTGTTAACAAATGAGTGGTGTAAGGAATTTGCACTTAAGTATGTTTTGAAACAGTGGGGGAGAGACAGATAGCTGGAGAGACGAATAGAATGGAAGAGCACTATACCGATAACCGGCCAACTCTGCGTCTGGTAGGAGTCTTTGAGGAAGTTTGATGAGCACGGAATCAAACCAGAATTTTCTGTTTGGATCTGAAATAAATCCGCCACTTGGATGGCGTGGCTACGCCACAAGCATGGCCGTACACGTGGGTATAGTCGTGTTGTTGCTACTCATACCGGTGGCGGTTACGCAGGAAGGCCGGCAAAGGATGAGGGATATGGCCACCCTCATTGCTCCCCAGCCTAAGCCGTACAAGCCCCCACCGCCGAAGGTTCGCCCGCCCAGGGTGTTAGCGAAGAGCGTGATTGTGCCAAAACCGGCTCCGGAAGCGAAGTTGATAGTGCCGCCCCCGCCCGTGGCGAAACAAGAGCCTAAGCCGGTTGAGCGGCCTCAAATCGCTGCGGCCGAGCCGAAGCCCGTTCCTCGGATTGCCACCCCTGAACCTGCACCGGCACCCGCACTGAGGCCTCAAGTACACACTGGCGTATTCGGTAGTGAAGAAGCAGCGAAGAAGGTGGAGGCTCCGAAGCAGCTCGCAGTCGGAGGTTTCGGCGACCCGAATGGGGCTAAGGCAAATCCGGCCAACAACCAACCTACTCTTCTCGCGAAAGTGGGCGCTTTCGAGATGCCGCAGGGTGATGGAAGTGCTGGCGGCCGGGGCGGCCAGGGTCGAGGCGTCGTGCGTACCACGTCCTTCGGTACGGCCGAAGGAGCGGGTAGCGGACCGGGTGGCAACGGAGTTGGCATCGGCCATGGCACGGTACGGACGGCAGGATTCGGTTCTCCCGAAGGTGGGAATGGAAACGGAACCGGCAACCGGAGCGGGAGCGTAAAGACCGGCGGTTTTGGCGATAACTCCACTGCTGTTCAGGCCGAGGCTGTTAAGCGGCAAGCTGCCGCACCGGCTACGACACCTGTCGAAATCATTTCAAAGCCGAAACCGGTCTACACGCAGGAAGCACGGGACCTCCACTTGGAAGGAGAGGTCTCGCTCGAGGTTGTGTTTTCTGCCTCCGGCGCTGTGCAAGTTGTGAGGGTGGTTCGTGGACTGGGGCACGGCCTCGATCAGGCCGCGCAGCAGGCGGCAGGGCAGATTCGGTTCCGGCCCGGAACGCGCGACGGTGTTCCGGTGGATACCAGAGCGACCATTCACATTGTTTTTGAGCTCACTTAGCGGAAATTCCGGCGGGTGTCCGGGGTTGTCCCGTCAAGGTGGCTTGTAGTTGGGGAACGTGGCTTAGAGTAACAAAGCATTGAGCAGTCTATGTTGATTTCAAAGTTCTCGCGTCCGTTTATCTTACGACTGTTGAGCGTGGCAGTATCTGCCGCCTGGATTTCTACTGCCGCCGCCCAGGAGACGCCATCCACTCAAGCAGTCAACAATCCCGACGAGGCCCTCGATCGGGCGATTGCGAATGAAGCTCGGTTGATCAAGAAGCTCAAAACGATGGAGCCGGTGGTCGAGACGTACATTCAGCAGATGCAGCGCGATGAGGATTTGGGATCGATCCCCAAAACGGATAACTATTTCCTCGGAAAGCTGGACTTGTCCGCGCAGGTTACCGACGATTCGTTTATTCCGGCGCCGGGTTTTTTTCAGCGTTCGATTGGGGTTTTCACCCACTTCTTCTCGCCCGAGTTCCTACCTCGCGGTTTTGCCCAAATGGTGGTAATGGACGAGGACGGTTTCGATCATAACCACTACACATTCCAGTACGTACGCCGCGAGTTTCTCGGGGATGTCCGGACCCTGGTCTATGATGTCTTTCCGCAGAAGAGCGCCGGACATGGGCGTTTCATTGGCCGCATTTGGGTCGAGGATCAGGATTACAACGTAGTTCGTTTCAATGGAACGTACGGACCATCGAGCATGCGTACACGTTACACACATTTCGATTCATGGCGTGTGAATTGCGGGCCAAACCTATGGCTGCCTTCCTATGTGTATACCGAAGAAGGCTCGATGCCCGTCAATAGCGGCATTCGCCACGTGGCCTTCAAAGCGCAGACCCGTCTGTGGAGCTACCAGTCGAAAAAGGAGCGCCGCACGGAAGAGTTCACTAACATGACGGTCGACACGTCCCAAGGCGTCAACGATAAGAGCGATCAGGCGTCCGATACATCGCCGGTTGAGGCACAACGTCTGTGGGAACGCCAGGCCGAAGACAACATTCTCGAGCGGCTGCAGGATGCCGGGCTGATTGCGCCGCCGGGCGACGTGGACAAAATTCTAACCACGGTTCTGACGAATCTCGAAATTACGAACAACGTCAGCGTAACGCCTGAAATGCGGGCACGAGTGATGCTGACGACACCTATGGAATCGGTTTACGTCGGTCACACCATCCTGGTGAGCCGAGGGTTGCTCGATGTTTTACCCGACGAGGCGACGCTTGCCGCCGTGATTGCGCACGAGTTCGCTCATGTTTTGCTGGGCCATCAGCTTGATACAAAGTACGCTTTCACCGACCGGCTCTTTTTCCGCGACGACCAAACGCTCCAACGTATGGACCTGGCTCGCACCGAGCGGGAAGAAGATGCGGCGGATGAGAAAGCTATTGAGATGTTAAAAAAGTCTCCGTATGCCGACAAGTTGCCCAAGGCCGGCCTGTTCCTCAAGATGCTTTCGGCGCGCGGCGACGAGCTTCCGCACTTGATCCGGCCCCTGATCGGAAACAGGATGGCGGCGAGCGGCAAGGATCTACGAATGGCGGATCTCATGGATCTGGCGCCGCCGCTCGAAGTGGACCGCATCGACCAGGTTTCTGCTTTGCCCCTCGGCTCGCGCGTGAGGATGGACCCGTGGAACGACCACCTATCCCTGATGAAAACCAGGAATGTTGCGCTGCTGTCGCCACGCGAGAAATATCCGTTCGAGATCACGCCGTTTATGTTGCACTTAACGCGTGAATCCGATGCAAACTCGAATGAGGGTGCGGCTAACGGCGGGCCCTCCTCCCCGAGCGGCCAAGCGCCTGCTTCGCAGGTTGACAGCGGTGCGCAACCGGCAGCCGCTGCTCGGGCCGCGCGCAACACCGCGCCTCCTCGGTAAAATAAAGCGAATGGATATTCGCGCGGAGACTGCCGCCAGGGTCCGGGGGACTGCCCTGAAATGAGCGATAGCCTTTCGGTGGCCATCGTCACGGCCTCGAGTACCTCGCTCGTGGCCATAGTTGCTCTGATTCAGAACAACAAAAGGATGGATGATTTCGCCAGGCGGCTCGAGAGAATCGATAACAGGCTCGACCACATCGAGTCCACATTGGCCGGCTATGTCCTGGATATGGCCCGTATCAAGGAAAAGCTCGGCCTGTAAGGGATCTGCACGTCACTACGTCGCCACTGCAGCTTGATCTTTAACCTCATCGGTAATGACCGTGAACTGCGCCAGGCGTGTTTCGCCAAATGACGTGGTAATGGCTACGTCGGCCGCATCGCGTCCCGTCGCCATCAAAATCCGGCCAATTCTCGGCTGGTTATGACGGGCATCGAAGGCCCACCAGCGCCCTTCAAGAAATACCTCGAACCAAGCGCTGAAGTCCATCGGATAGGGCGCGGCAGGCACTCCAATGTCGCCTAAATAACCGGTCGCGTACCGCGCTGGAATGTTTAAGGCCCGGCAAAACGTAATTGCCAGGTGCTGGAAGTCGCGGCACACGCCAAGGCGTTCGGTATACGCATCCAGCGCGCTCTTGGTGGCCCGGGCAAAGTTATACCCAAACTTAATCTTGCTCTGAACCCAATCGCAGACTGACTGCACTCGCGCCCATCCCGGCTCGATGCCGCCAAACAGCTCGCACGCTACCGCGGAAAGCAGATCCACTTCGCAATACCGGCTTCCGAGAAGGAATTGGATTGTCTCAGGAGGCAACTGCTCGACGGGCAGCTGCTTCGCTTCAGGGAGAACAGGATCAGGCTGGCCCGAATCCTCAATCACAGTCAGGTTGTAAAGCCGAACTTTGTCTTGCGGCGCGAGAAACAATGAACAGCGATTGCCAAAGCTATCAAAGTACGAGGTTATCTTGGTTTCAGGCTCGATCTTTAGCTCGTCGGGCTGGCGCAGATCGGCGGCCCGCGAAGAGTGTACGTTGAGAAGCGCGGAGATCGGAACGGGCGAGGGAACCTCGAACACGATGTCATAGCCGAGTCGAATCAACATACGTCCAACAGAACCTCCGGTGGAGATATTGAGTCAGCTACACCGGCAAACATCGACCGAAGAAGTCGTGCCGTAGACCAACAAGCGGCCGTTCGCTAGTCTATCGAATAGCTGCATTTTTGCCAAGAATTTGTTCGGACCTGGCGCGGGAGGTTCCGTTCGATGGTATGCTGCGCGCCAAAGGAGAGAGATGACCTACTGTTTGGGAATCGTGACGCACGAGGGCTTGGTAATGGCCTCCGACTCCCGCACTAACGCAGGATACGATCAGGTGAACATTTGCCGCAAGATGCACACCTTCGTGCAACCTCACGAGCGCGTGATGGTGCTTCTCACCAGCGGAAGCGTATCGATAACTCAATCGGTCGTTACGCTGCTGCGAGGTCAGTTCGATGTGGGCGAGGGTTTGGCGAGCGTCGATTCCCTGTATAAGGCGGCGCGCGTAGTGGGCGATTGTGTGCGCCAGGTAGCGGAGGTGGACCGGGCAGCGCTCGAACGCGACGATTTCACATTCAACATTCATCTGCTCCTTGGCGGGCAGATCAAAGGCGAGCCGCCGAATCTGTATTTGATCTACCCGCAAGGCAATCCTTTGAGCGTTACCGAGGACTCGCCCTATCTCCAGCTCGGCGAATGCAAATACGGCCGGCCGATTCTCGATCGGGGCATCGAATACGGCCTGACAACGCTCGACGTGGCCGCAAAGTATGCGCTCCTCTCGCTAGATGCCACCATGCGCTCGAACGTGACCGTCGGGCCTCCCATTGAATTGCTTGTTTACCGGAAAGACAGCCTGGTCCTTGATACCTACAGGCGATTTTCGGCGGCTGATCAAGACCTCAATGCGATCCACGCTGTTTGGGAGCAGTCGCTACGCAGGGCCGTCGAACAATTGCCGAATATCGATTTCAACGCTTCCAAGCGGCGGCCACCCTAAGGCGTTTTGTGAGGCTCAGCGCTGAACACGACCCGATCCCCCGCCTTTCACCAAGGCCAAAACTTCGTCTGCGGTGAAGCGGTTGAAGTCGCCTGGAATTGAATGCTTCAGCGCCGAAGCCGCCACCGCGAATTCCAATGCCTCCTGCTCGGATTTGAGACACGTCAGCCCATAGATAAGTCCAGCTGCGAAACTATCGCCTCCGCCCACGCGATCGACAATGTGCGTGATTTCGTAGTGCTTGCTCAGCAAGAATTTGTCCCGCCTGTGCAGGCAGGCGGACCAGCCGTTGTGCGAAGCGCTTTTCGATTCCCGCAGCGTGATCGCCAGCATCTTCAACTTCGGATACGTGGCGAGCACGCGTTCGGAGAGCTCGCTATAGAGCTCGTGTTCAAGCTCGCCGCTTTCGACGTCGATGTCCACGTGAATATTGAGGCACTTCTGGCAGTCTTCTTCGTTGGCAATGCAGACATCGGCGTACTGCATCAGCTCCGGCATCACTTCCGCAGCTTTCTTGCCCCAGCGCCAGAGATTCTTCCTGAAATTCAAGTCGATCGATACAGTGGCTCCCAGCCCTTTCGCAGTCTTCACCGCCTCGAGAGCGAGAGCCGCGGCGCTCTCGCTGATTGCTGGCGTGATGCCAGTGGTGTGAAACCAGCCAACGCCCTCGAGCGATTTCTTCCAATTAATTGATCCGGGCTTAGCGATTGCAATCGCGCTGTACTCGCGATCATAAACCACCTTTGAAGGCCGTTGGTTCGCCCCTGTTTCAACGAAATAAATACCGAGGCGCCCTGGGCCGCGCACAATGTGCCCGGCATCTACGCCAAAACGCCGCAGTTCGCCAATGAATGCGTCGGCAATCGGATTTGCTTCGGGCAGGACGGTGATATAGCGTGTTTGAGACCCGAACTGGGCCGCCGAAACCGCCACGTTGGCTTCTCCTCCGCCCCAGGTGGCAATGAATTGCGGCGATTGCAGGAAGCGCTCAAATCCCGGAGGAGCAAGGCGAAGCATAATCTCGCCAAACGTAGCAATCAGGGAACCCATCTTGACGAATTCTACGATATACCGAGATCAGACGTTAGAATGAAGCGTAAACCATGGCGACTGCTTCGAGACCCTTAACGAAAGAAGAATTCCGGTCGCTTTACGGCGGAAAGAAGCCGTATTTCGAGTACTGGTTCGGGGAAGCCATTCAAAAATCTATGCCAACGTGGCTGCACTCGGTGCTGCAGAGAATCCTGGGGGATCTGTTGGTAAAGGCCGGCTATAAATCGGGCTCTGAAGTCGAGTTGCGGATCGACCCGGATTGGGAACCCGTTCCCGATGTAATTGGCACTTCGCGGCCAATAACCGGGCGTTATCCAACCGAGCCAGTGGAAGTTGTCATTGAGATTCTTTCCCCCGAAGATCCGATGAGCCACATGTTGGAAAAATGTAGTCACTACTCACGAATCGGCATTCTAGCCACATTTGTCGTCGATCCCGACAAGAAGATCGCCTGGTTCTGGAACGCGAAATCAGAGAAGCTCGAACGAGTTCGATCGCTCGAGCTTCCAAACGGCAACCAGGTCGATCTGGCTGAAGCTTTCGCCGAGTTGGACAAACAAAGCTGATTGAACAGATTTTTCTTCACTGCTTCTGAAGCTGTGCTGCCACTTTCTCCACTTGCCGCATGAGCCGCAGTGTATTACCGCCATATATTTTCTTGATGTCTTGCGCCGTATAGCCCTTTTCGAGCAGCGCACGCGTCAGATCGGGAAATTTGGAAACATCGTCCAGACCAACGGGAGTACATTCCACTCCGTCGAAATCGCTTCCGATTCCAATGGCGTCGATACCGGCAATCTGGCGTGCATGGTCGATATGCGCAACCACGTCGTCCAAAGTAGCGCGAACCATCGTTTTCTTCGAGTCGGCGATCAGCTTGTCCAGTTCCTGCTTGCGGCGTGCCGGATCGTCTTTGTATTGGCCGACGATCTGAAGGTACTGGCCTCTCAGCGGCGAATTCTGTTCGGCATCCGCAGCCTTTTGCGAAAGAAAGCCACAATTAAAATTGATCTGGATGACTCCGCCTTTCTGCGCTAGCGCCTTGATCATGTCGTCGGTCATGTTCCTTGGCACATTCGTCAAAGCGCGGCAGGAGGAGTGCGACGCGATGAGAGGCGCCTGGCTCGTTGCGAGCGCATCCCAAAACGTTTTATCAGCGACGTGAGAGATATCGACCATCATGCCGAGCCGGTTCATCTCGCGCACAATATCCTTGCCCAGCGGCGTCAGTCCATTGTGATGCTGCACTTTCGGGTTCTCCATATCGCCAGATGAATCAGCCCATGTATTCGTGTTGGTGTGGGTCAAAGTCATATAGCGGATTCCCAGGTCGTAGAAATCTCTGAGCAGCCTGGGGTTGTCTTCAATCGCGTGCCCTCCTTCTAAACCCATCAGCGCTGCGATCTTGTGTTGCTTATGCGCCTTAACGATGTCGTCTGCGGTTCGGGCAAACAGGAAATCGTTCGGGTACCTGGCGATGATGTCGTGGCGCACGCTATCGGTTAACTGGAGCGCGCGGTTAGCCGAGTGGTTCCCTTCCACATAACTCGCCGCCACGAAAACAGAAAAAAAGACCGCTCCGACCCCGCCCGCTTTGAGTCGAGCGATGTCCGTGTCACGCTCGGGTGTCGGTTTTCCAATGTCGTCGCCATCCACCGTGAAGCTCGGTATGTCGTTATGCGTGTCGATGAGGATGGCACTTTTGGTGATCGCTTTCACCCGCTTATCTAGATTTTTTGGGGGAGCTGAAAAAGCGAGTATAACTACGCCAAAAAAGGCGGGCAATGCCAGGAAGGCTCGATTCATATAGGTGTCAGTGTAGCGTCACACTGTGGATTTTCCTCCTTCACGTGAAGGCGCAAGTGCCTTGCCGCTAGAATCGAGATGTGACAGAAGGCAAACGCACCGCTTCGGCCGTCTGCGCGATTGTGCTTGGACTGATTTTTTTGATTTCCGGCGGCTGGAAAGTTCTAAGCCCGCTGCGGACAGGGGAATTGCTGGAACAGGCGCGTGTGCCGGCGGGCTGGGGAGCCATCGGCGCATCGAGCCTCGGCTCCCTGGAACTCGTTGCCGCATTCCTTCTGTTTGTACCGCGATTTCGAAAATTGGGCGGCATCTTAGGCTCAGCGTTGATCGTATTTTTCATCGGTTGGATCGGGTATTACTACCACGCTCTGGTCGGCCAGGAGTGCAGTTGCTTTCCGATCATCAAACGGACCGTCGGTCCCGGCTTTTTTGTGGGCGACGGAGTGATGCTTTTGCTTGGCATCGTAGCGTCCCTATGGTCGCCAGCCGTGCGCACCCTTCGCGTCCCGGCCGTTGCGCTTATCACCGTCGCCGCGCTCTCCGGACTCAGTTTGGGCGTTGCCAAGCTTCAGAACCGTGGAATTGAAGCGCCCAATCCAATCGTCGTGGACGGAAAACCGCAGTCGATCGACGATGGCAAAGTATTTCTATTCTTCTACGATCCCCAATGCATGCATTGCGACGCAGCCGCGCGGTTCATGGCCAAGCTCAACTGGGAGAATACTCGCGTGGTCGCCATTCCCACGACGCAGCCGGAGTTTGCGGCAGCCTTCCTGCACGACACTGGCCTCAAAGCAGGAACTTCTTTGGAAACCGAGAGACTCCGAAAGGTGTTCAAGTTCGTGGACCCACCTTACGGCGTAGCGCTAGTAAACGGACGAGAGACCGAAGCGTTCGGCGAAGCACAATTCAACGTGCCATCTCCGAAAGCCCAACTCGAAAAGATAGGGTTCGTTCAGTAGCCTTTTTGCCAGCCGCTAGCTATTCGGCGTTCACCCAACCGTTGTTCTCAATCGCAGTCCGGATCTCAGCAGGCGTTTTGCCCTCTTTCGTCATCTTGTAGGCGAGCAGCGCTTCTTTCTGGCATACGCCGCAGTGCGAAGCGTGTTCGGTGACGTAGCAGTCGAGCAAACCGCGATGTCCGCCGCGGCTGCACCAGCAATAACAGGGCTGTTGCGCCAACACCTTCGGGATGTCCTTCGCAGCTGTATAGGCGCGAACAACCTGCGGGTCGGTGAAATTCGATGGCGGCAGAGTTTCTGGCAACTTCTTGCTGGCCTGTTTCTCCGTCATATAGGCCGGCACAGCGGCTTTGTTGTTCGGTTGCTGGGAAAACAGCGGCGCAAGCAGGATCACTCCAAAAATCACAGGGAAGAGTTTTCGCACGGAATAGCTCCTCTCTGATTATGCCGCAACTGTGCGAACTTTCGCCGCGCTTGGCGACTGCGGAGCGGCAGGACTGCTTCGCTTCGATATACTTGAGGTGAAATTCCCCAAGATTGAGGAGATCTCATGAGTCTTTCCGCGGGCAAAACGAAACATATGAACGCCCTCGCCGACGAGAAGGGCGTAATCGCGGCCGCCGCTATGGATCAGCGCGGAAGTTTGCGCAAATCGATCGCGTCCGCCAGGGGCGTTCCGCCTGACCAGATTACCGACGGGATGATGGAAGAGTTCAAAGTTGTCGTCGCGAAAGTGCTGACGCCTCACGCCAGCGCAATTCTGCTCGATCCTGAATTCGGGCTGCCCGCAGCCAAAGCGCGGGCGAAAAATAGCGGCTTGCTGTTGGCCTACGAAGAAAGCGGATACGACAATACAAAGCCCGGCAGGCTGCCCGACCTGCTTCCTCATGTCTCCGTGAAAAGGCTGCTCGATTGGGGAGCTGACGCAACCAAGATTCTCATCTACTACACGCCTTTCGAAAAGCCGGAAATCAACGACATCAAGCACGCATTCATTGAGCGGATCGGCGCGGAGTGCGAATTCAACCAGATTCCGTTCTTTTTGGAGTTTGTCGGCTACGATCCGGCAGGGGGCGATGAAAAGGGCCTTGAGTACGCCAAGAAAAAGCCTGAAGTCGTCATCAAGTCGATGGAAGAATTCTCAAAGCCCCAGTATCATGTCGATGTCCTGAAAGTCGAAGTTCCAATCAATGCCGAGTACGTGGAAGGCAGCAGCGTCTTCAAAGGTCAGGGCGCCTATTCGCGCAAGCAGGCGCTTGAATACTACCGCCAGGCCTCTCAGACCGCGAAAAAGCCCTTTATCTATCTGAGCGCCGGTGTCGGCAATGCGCAATTCGTTGAATCACTGAATATGGCAGCCGAAGCCGGAACCGACTATTCGGGCGTGTTGTGCGGCCGCGCCACATGGAAAGACGGAGTTCCCGTGTATGCGAAGCAGGGCGCGAAGGCTCTCGAAGACTGGCTCAGCGAAGAAGGCGTGAAAAACATCAACGCGGTAAATCAGGCAATCAAATCCGCCAAGCCATGGTACGCAAAGGTCGGCGGCGCAGTCGCAGTCGCATAGGATGTCCTTTGCTTCCATTCCGGAGGCGATCGAGGATTTCCGCGACGGGCGCATCCTCGTCGTCGTCGATGATGAGGACCGTGAAAACGAAGGCGACCTGACCGTAGCGGCCGATAAGATCACATCCGATGTGATCAATTTTATGGCCACGCACGGCCGGGGTCTTATCTGCCTGGCGCTTGCGCCTGAGATTTGCGAACGGCTCGATCTGCAGCCCATGTCGGCAGTGAACACGGCTCGCTTTGGCACCGCCTTCTGCGAAGCTGTGGATGCGGCCGAGGGCGTAACCACGGGCATCTCGGCGCACGATCGAGCGCGTACGATCGAGGTGGCGATGCGCCCCACATCGAAGCCGTCGGACCTCGCCCGTCCCGGTCACGTCTTCCCTCTAAAAGCAAAAGTCGGTGGAGTTCTGGTCAGGACCGGACAAACCGAGGCCGCGGTCGATCTCGCGCGGCTGGCCGGGCTGAACCCAGGCGGCGTCATCTGCGAAATCATGAACGAAGACGGCACTATGGCGCGCGTGCCGGAGCTGATTCAGTTCTGTAAGAGGCATGGACTGAAAATGATTTCGGTAGCCGATCTCATTCGCTACCGTTTGCAGACCGAGCGCTTCGTCGCGAGGGACGGCGAGGGATGCATCCGAACTAACTCTGGAGACTTCCGGACCGTCCGCTACCTCAACCAGGTGGACAAGGGCGCCCATCTGGCGCTAATTCACGGCGATGTGGCCGGCCGGAAGGACGCTCTGGTGCGGGTCCATTCGCATTGTGTTTATGGCGACGTCTTCGGTTCGCTCGATTGCGATTGCCACAATCTGATTCCCGC
>JBAUZG010000130.1:0-33968 GCA_049585195.1 Bryobacteraceae bacterium
ATCAAACATTCTACATTTCACGTGCAGTTCGCTACCCGAGCACCTGAGGGCGATGGATCGCTATACGACGCTCGCCGCCGAGGGACTCGTGGCGCAAGGCGTAAAAATCACTATCGGCAAGATTTTGTTCGATCCGCCGTGGACGTTTTTTCGCAGTTATGTATTGAAACGTGGATTTCTGGACGGGCTCGAAGGGTTGGCGATTGCCTATATGGCCGCCTTTTACAACTTCGTGAAATATACGAAGGCGTGTTATATGAAGCCTGGGCGCGACAGCTAACTCAAAGAAAGGTGAAAGTTCTTCATATCGATACGGGCCGTGAAATGCGCGGCGGCCAGCACCAAGTACTGCTACTGCTGAAATTGCTGGATGAAGCAGGAATTGACGTCAAGCTGTTGGCGCGTGAGGGTTCGCCGCTTTTGGACGAGGCGCGAAAGCTGAAATTTAAGGTTGCGCCGGCCACCGTTCGGAACGTCTTCATCGATTCCTGCGATGCCGATCTGACCCATGCGCACGATGCGCGCGCGCACACAATCGCCGCTATTGCTTGCTGCAGACCCATTGTGGTTTCGCGGCGCGTAGCGTTTCCTGTGAAATCAAACGTCCTATCGCACTGGAAGTACACAAAAGCGGCGCGGTTTCTCGCAGTTTCGCAGTTTGTCCGAAACCAGCTTCAGGCCGCCGGGATTCCTCCCGCCAAAATCGACGTTGTCCATGACGCGTTTGCCGGCCGCGAACCCGGGATCTGGGACCCAATTGCGCCAGCAGTGGCGCTCGAGTCAAACGATCCGCGGAAAGGACGGCCCCTGATTGAACAGGCTTCAAAGCTGTGTGGCATTCCTGTGCACTTTTCGGCGAATCTTCCTCGCGATCTGTCACGCGCATCCATGTTCGTCTATATAACTCAAACGGAAGGTTTGGGGTCCGCTGCGATACTGGCAATGCAGATGGGTATTCCTGTGATTGCCAGTTGCGTGGGCGGCCTGGCCGAAGTCTTTGAACACCAACGCTCCGGCCTGTATACGGAAAATCAGCCCGAAGAGATTGCGAAGAATATGAGCCGGCTGGCCCAAGATGGAAAGCTGGTGGCTGCAATGATCGCCGAAGCTAAGACACGCGCACATGAAAAGTTCTCGCCCGAGAGATTAGTTGATGACACGACCGCCTCGTACGGGAGAGCGCTGAGTGGTTGATCCGCACCTGCTTACCATTCTGGCGGGCGTTTTCGGATTGGCAGTGGGAAGCTTCCTAAATGTCTGCATCTACCGATTGCCGCGAAAACTATCGGTGATAACGCCGCGCTCCTTCTGCCCGGAATGCAACGAGCAGATTGCCTGGCACGATAACATTCCGATAGTCAGTTATCTCCTTCTTCGGGGCAGGTGCCGGCGCTGCCGGGCCGCTATTCCCTGGCGGTATCCGTTCAACGAGCTGGCAACAGCGCTTCTCTTTGGCGCCGTCATCCAGCGCTGGGGATTGACGCCCGAGGGTATTAAGTGGCTGGTGTTTGGGTGCCTGATGGTGGTGTTGTTCTGGACCGACGCCGAGACTAAGCTGCTGCCAGACGTGTTAACCATAGGCGGGCTCGTGGCCGGCTTGTTTTTCGCCGCGATCGTCCCGTTGCGAAGTTCCTTTTTCTGGTGGATGTCCGGAGGACTACCAGAGCCCGTCGATTCGGTTGTGACAGCAATGATTTCAGCTATGTTGCTGGCCCTTCCCTTCCTCTTGTTCTCGGAAGGATATGCGCGCATACGCGGCATTTCTCCGGCGGGTTGGGGCGACACAAAGCTACTAGGGATGCTGGGCTCCTTTTTGGGGCCGGAGCGGGGACTGCTGGCCCTGCTGATCGGCTCAATAAGCGGCGCTGTGATTGGCTTGGGCTATATTTGGGGAACGGGCAAGAGCCCGAAAACCGATCCAATTCCATACGGCCCTTTTTTGTGCGCGGCGAGTTTGGCTGTCCTGTTTTGGGAATCCAATTTTTTCGCGACCTGGTGGAATTTCGCGGCGTAAATGTCCATCCACTTGGTGTACGATAGGACTTTATAATATGAAGCAATTGGTGCAAGCGGTTGCGCCGGACGATCCAGATTGGCTCCTGATTAACCAGATCGATCCCCTGCGGCTACCCAGGCACATCGCCATCATCATGGATGGAAACGGCCGTTGGGCACGGCAAAGAAATTTCGCCCGGCTCTTCGGACACAGAGCGGGCGTGAACGCAGTCCGGATTACCGCTGAAACCTGCGCACAGATGGGCGTCGATATTCTGACGCTGTATGCATTCTCGGTCGAGAACTGGAAGCGGCCGCGGCACGAGGTGGAGGGTTTGTGGCGATTGCTGCGGCATTATTTGAGACGCGAGCTGCCGAATCTGATGAAAAACAATATCCGGTTAGCGGCTATCGGCCGAACGGAATTGCTGCCCGCCACGGTCCAAGAGGATCTCTGGCGGGTGATGGATGCCACCTCGCGTAATGGCGGGATGAAACTAAACCTGGCATTGAACTACGGCGGTCGCGCGGAGTTAGTAGACGCTGTAAACCAGATGATTAGTGCGGCGCGTGTCGAGGGAACACTCGAATCGCTCGAAGTAACCGAGGAGGCAATTTCGTCCCACCTCTATACGGCGGGTCTTGACGATCCCGACCTGCTGATCCGCACCTCAGGCGAAATGCGTGTCAGCAATTTTCTGTTGTGGCAGATTGCATATGCTGAGCTTTACGTGACCGAGACCCTGTGGCCCGATTTCAACCGCACAAATCTGCTCGAGGCGGTGATCGAATTTCAAAGCCGTGAACGGCGTTTCGGCGGCGTGGTCCGGGCGAGCGAGGCCCGGCTCGAAGAAGTCGAGATTCTCTTTCAAGAACTTGAAATTCCGTCCCTGTGAATTCCTGACAGTTGGCCTCTGACCGGATTCTCAGCCGTTTCATAATAGTTTGGTGATAACGAGCGTTCGATTCGCGGCGCGGGCATCATGATCCGCGTCATAACCGGATTACTGCTCGCACTCTTTGCCTGTTACGTCGTTCTCCTTTCTCCGCCGCTGGTCTTTCGCCTTACTGCGGTCGCCGTTGGCGCACAGTGCTACTGGGAATACTCGGGACTGGTAAAGGCGCACGGAATCCCACGGCCCGCGGTGTTCGGATTTCTTGCTGGTCTTGCGCTTCTATTCGCCACAGGTCCCGTGGCTGTCCTCGCGATAAGCCTGCTGTTGGTAGCAGCTTTATCGGTGGGCTTGCGAGACAACAATCTGGCAGAGATACTGCCGCGCGTGGCCTGCGAATTCTTCGGCGCGCTGTATACATTCCTTCCTTGGCATTTCGCTGAGCTCCTGCGGATGCGAAGCATCCACTGGCTGCTGTTCGCCCTCGCAGTGACCTGGTTTGGCGACTCAGTGGCCTATTATGTGGGCCGGGGATTTGGGCGCCATCGCCTCGCTCCAATAGTGAGTCCGAACAAAAGTTGGGAAGGCGCGGCGGGTGCGGTTGGCGGTTCGGTGGCATTCGGCCTTCTGTATATGGGATATTTCGAGCCGCATATTGTCGCCTGGAAGGTAATCGTAGTGGCAGTGCTTTCGAATGTTGCCGGACAATTCGGAGACCTGGTTGAATCGGCCATCAAACGCGGCGCGGGCGTCAAGGATAGCGGAGCGCTTCTGCCTGGACACGGCGGGCTGTTAGACCGCGTCGATGGCAGCTTGTTCGCGATTCCCGTTGCGTATGCGCTTTCGCTCCTGATTTCTTAGGCGCCGCTCCACCAGGTGAGCGAGACCTTCAAGTGCAATTCGCGACGATTCAACGCGCGGCAAGCCCGGCAGCTCCATCACTGGCCGGACTTCGATCGTACCTGTGCGCGCTGGTGGAATCCGGGCGGCTATGCAGAGAGCCTCATCGAGGTTCTTCTTGCTCGTCAAGGTAAACCAGCAACATGTATTTCATTCGTAAAGCTCCATAAGTAATGCGAACATTGAGCGCCCGAATCGACGCCTTAGCAGAAAATTACTGCGCCGGCTCGCGCTTGGCAACCACCAATAAAGGGATACTTACTGCATTCCACACGTGCCGATTTGTTGCGCCGTCTCGAATCTCGAGGGGAAGCGGCGAAAAACTAGACGCGAGCGCTTGCGGTAGTCGCCAACTATAGCGAGCGCCGCTTTCTGGAGCCGGTTACCTGAAATTCAGCCGCGGCCGGCGCGACATATGCCTGGCGACGAGCCCTCCCAATCGCGGAGCACACATTTGTATTACAGATTAGATATTATGGACGCCACAGATTTACAGTCACCTCATCCACAAGGAGCTATGTATGCTTTGGATGACATCGCGTTCAAGGCTGTCGGGCTGGCTCGCGCTCCTTCGCGCGCATGCCGCTCGCGCCGGTTGCGTGCTCTTTTTGAGCCTTAACTTTCAGTCGTCTGCCCAGGTAAGCACTGCCACAATCACCGGAACGGTCACTGATCCTCAGGGCTCCCCAGTTGCTGGCGTAAAGGTGCTTGTGGTCGAGACCAATACAAACTTTCAGGCGGGCTCGGAGACGAATGCGGATGGCATTTACCGAATCCAGTCCCTTCAGCCAGGCAGCTACAACGTGACCTTCGAAGCTCCCGGCTTCAAAACTTTGGCGCAACAAGGTCTTCAGTTGAAGGTCGGCGACGTTTTGCCCGTCAACGGCACCCTTCAACTCGGGCAAATCACCGAGCAGGTGGAGGTAACGAGCCAAGGTACTTTGCTTGAAACCGAGACATCATCCACTAGCACGGTCACCGAAGGCGACACACTCTACAAGATGCCACTCTACCAGCGCTATGTTTTGAACACTTTGAATATCAGCCCGAACGTGACGATGAACGGCTATGCTTATGGCGGTTCGCTCAGTGGGTTCAACGTTTCGGGATTGAGATCGACTGGTACCACTGTGTTCGAAGATGGGGTCTTTGGAAATGACCCCGTGCTAAGTACCGGAACCGACATTAAGCCGGTTGAAAATTCTGTGGGTGAAGTTCAGTTGGTTACCGGTACGTTGCCGGCAGAATATGGTCACTCCTCGGGAGGGGTACTCACTGTAGCGAAGAAGAACGGCACGAACGAGTACCACGGCGAGGCTTCCGATTTGGGGCGCACCCGAAGCATGACTCACCGTCAGTTCTTCAACTTATATAAGACCTCTCAGCCGCAGCCTGGAGCACCCGACGGAGTGCCCGCGTGGTTTATGCAGTTGGATGGCAGCCTAGCGGGACCGATTTCCATTCCCAAGGTCTACGACGGCAAAAATAAGACATTTTTCTATTTCGGCATTCAGAAGCTCATCGAAAAAAAATCGGCGGCATTCACCAGCCAGACACCCACCCCCGCCGAAGAGAATGGCAACTTCACGTTCGGTGGAATAGGCCAGCAGCTTTACGATCCTTCGACAACGAAGCTCGTGAATGGCGTGTGGACGCGTCAGCCGATTCCTGGGAACATCATCCCGGCCAGCGAAATGGACCCAGTCTACACAAAGCTCGTTTCGTTCAATCCTTGGGCTCCCCCCAATACGCCTGGTTCGCTGACCACCACCGGTCCGGTGAGCAACTATACTTGGGAGTCACGGTCGCGGACTTTCTTCAGCGACTTTTCGGGCCGCGCGGACCACCAATTTAACCCTGATCTTAGGGCGTACGGCAGCTACACATACAACTACACAAGCGGCCTGCAACGTCCAACCAGTATCACTGTTCCAGCTTTCGATTATGCAAACGGAATTATCACGCCCTTCACTCAGCAGAACGCGTCAACCGGCTTAACGAAATTGTTCGGCCCTACCTCTCTCAACGATCTGAGAGTCGGCTTCTATCGACTCCGGAACGATACGCTTGTTCCGTCCTTCAACCAAGATTGGCCGGGACAATTGGGAATACCGAACGACAATCCGGCGCTGTTCCCAACCTTTAGCGGCACGGTGGCATCTGGTAATTCAACCGCACCCGCATTGAACACCACATACGGCCTTGGGGCTCCTTCGCCTTCTACAGGTATTCGTCAAGTTTGGACATTCCGAGACGATTTTTCGAAGGTAGTCGGGACCCATGCTTTCAAGATGGGCTATGAATTCCTATATTTTCAGGCAAACTATAGCCAGTTAGGGCAGCCCAGCGGCATTTTCCAGTTTGACAACATGACGGCGGGCCTACAGCCGAATGGACAGCCTCTTCCTAACACCGGCAATCAACTCGCAGGTTTAGAACTCGGATATGTGCGGCAGGCGAACTTTACGGAGTACACAAGTACATGGTTGCCGCGTGACTCGATCAATAGTCTTTACTTCCAGGACGACTGGAAGTTTTCACCCTCGCTAACGTTCAACTTGGGCCTGCGATGGTCAACGGAAAGTCCCTTCCATACGGCCCACAACCTGATCAGTAACTTCAGTCCCACCACCATGGATCCTGTCACTGGAAAAATGGGCGCTGTCATTCATCCCGATGGCGGACTGAACGAACGCGATCTGAAGAACTTTCAGCCGCGCATTGGTATGGCGTGGCATCCGCTCGACAAGCTGGTTTTCCGCGGCGGTTTCGGCATCAACACCATCGATATCCGCTTCCCGAATGCCCTACAACAATTCGACGAGTATCAAGCCCAGGTAGCACAGCAGCAAGCTCCTGGCAATCCCGAGCCTCTCTACCGCATCAGTCAATTTCCGGGAGGTGTCAACTACCCAATACTCCAGAATGACACTTCCCCCTTCGTGGGTACGAACTATAGTTCGCGCAATATTTACTGGATGGACAGCCACTTACATCCGGGTTACGCAATGAACTGGAACGCCAGCGTGCAATACCAATTAAGCACTAACAACATTCTGAAATTGACATACCAGGGTTCTGCCGGTGTCGACCTGGTGGAAAGCTGGAATGTCAATGTGTTCCCTACGAGCTTTGGAGCAAATAATCCGGCGCTCCGCGCCGCCGCGTTCGCAGCGCCGCAGAACTATCTGCCTTATCCGCAGTTCGGCTCGATCGACTACATGTCAAATACCGGCCATTCGACTTATCACTCAGGCACGGTACAGTTCCAGAAACGCTATTCGCAGGGCCTGGTGCTTGACTCTTATTACACGTTTTCTAAAGCGATCGACGATTGCGACAACGACTACGGTACGTGTACGGGGGTAGCGCCTGTAGAGGATCGCAATTTGAACAAGGGTCGCGCCGGGTATGACCGGACGCACGTTTTTGTTACGAGCTTCACTTATGAGCTCCCAGTCGGCCAAGGACGGCATTTCCTGAACCACAACAAGTTCCTTGATTATTTAGTGGGCGGCTACGAGCTGGCTTGGATTCAGAGCATCGAATCCGGTAACCCGTTCGGCTTCACATTTGTAAACAGCCCGTACAATTACTACCCGACAGCCATTGGCAATCAGGTTCCGAACCTGACTTGCAACCACATTTCCATGCCACAGTTTGGCCTCGGCAATGATATAGGCGGCAACCGATTCAACCAGGCGCTGGAAAATCCTGTGTTACCTGTAAGTTGTTTCGCGGTTCCTGCTCCGTTTACGCCGGGAAACGCTGGGCGGAATATCGTGACGGGCCCTGGAATCCTTTATTCGCAGTTCTCCGCTAAGAAAAACTTCCGCCTAACGGAGAGATTGAACTTGCAGTTTCGCTTTGACTTCCAGAATCCGTTCCACAACTACGGCTTCAACAATCCGAGCAACACCCTTGACTACAAGAATCCGCAACTATTCGGCAAAATCACCGGCGATCAGACTACTGCGTCATTCGACGGCCAGCCGTTGATGAACCTTATGCTTAAGCTGAGTTTCTAAGACGGATACCAAGCGGAGCAACGAGACTCGTCTCGGCGCGATAGGCACGAGTGCCCGCGCGCCACTGATGCAGCCGGAGATCAGGTTGTTGGGTCGCCGTGAATTTCGACAACTTCATCGTCGGTAGTGAGCGAAGGCTCGGGCAGTTTGCCAGTCCAGTTGGCCCAACCCCAGAAGACGGCAGTCGAGGAACTGAGAAGACCCGAAATCGCGCCAATGGCTCGCACGCTGTAATGGACAGATGCGATTCCCGCGCCCATCATCGACAACATCATGGTAGACCAGTTGAGAGTTTCGATCGTCGAGAATACCCGGCCGCGGAAGCGGTCGTCAACGTGCCGCAACAGGTTCGACCAGTTGAGCACAGAGCTGACTGCGACGGCGGCGCGCGAAAGCCCCATAAAAAACAAGGCCAGATACCAGTTGGTCATCTGGCTGAAAACAATGTACGCCCCGCCATGCAGTAGATAACAGAAGAACACAGTTTTCTTGTACTTTTCGAAGCTGATGGTCTTTCCCATGCGATTGCCGATAACGCCACCAATTAAGAGACCGACTCCGGCAACGCCCCACAGTTGGCCGAGCCCCCGCGCGCCGCGCCGGAACACGATCTCGCTAAAGAGAGTGAAGAGCACCTGAGCGGCGCCGCCGCCGCTGGCCCAGCCCACAGCGATCAAGCCGATACCCAGAATAAGCGGAACAGCCACCATGTAGCGCAGTCCTTCCCGATATTCGTGCCACGGCCGCACAACCTTGGTTTCATTGAGGCTCCGGTTCTCCGCACGGAAGTATCCTTCCGGCGATTGGAGGCGCGAGATGCAGAAGGCCGAAAAAACAAACGACAAGGCGTTGAAGATAAACGCAAGCTGATAGCCGAACATCGCGACGCTGGTCCCGCCGAAATACGCGCCGACGGCGAGCGTCAACCAGCCGGTCGTTTGCGTGAGCGAATTGGCAGTGTGCAGCTCGTCATCGGTGGCAATGGACGGGAGAATGGCTGAGCGGCCGCTCGTGAAAAATGGAGAGGCTAGCATGAGGAGCGCGCTGAGCAGGTACAACAGCCACGTTTGCCGGTAGCCAATGGCTAGGATAAAACCAAGAGCGATGAGCGCGCGTGAGAGGTCGCTCGCGATCATGATGCGGCGCCGGTCAAACCGATCGAGCAAGACGCCTGCGAGCGGACCCGCGGCCACAGCGGGAATAGCTCGCGATAACATGATGCCCGAGATAACGGCGCCGCTATGCGTATCGGCGATAGCGAGGCTGAGAACGGCAACATTGTTGAAATGGTCTCCAACCTCGCTTACGATCTGGCCCATCCATGTCAGGCGGTAATTGCGATTCCGGCGCAGCAGCCGCGTGAAGTCCGAGCTGAAAGTCATGCGATGGCGCGGGCAATCCCGTAGGCCGCGGCCGCGGCCAGACCGCCAATGATGGTGGTCCGCGTCGCGCTCGTGACGGGCCGGGTTCCGGTGAATCGTCCTTTTAAATAACCGAAGACAAAAAGCGCCGCAAGCGTCGCGAGCACAGAGGCAAGAAGCGCGGACTGACGGCTTCGCAGAATCATATATGGCGCCAGCGGAATAAGTCCCCCCGCAATGTAAGAAATCGCGATAGTGGTGGCGCTCTTGACGGCGCGCTTGGGATCGGGTTCCTCGAGCCCGAGCTCGAAGCGCATCATCCAGTCGACCCAGGCTTTGGGATCTTCGCGGAACGCCTCGATGATCGGCTGCGAGTGTTCTCTCGCGAGCCCGTAACTTGTGAGAATCTCCCGCACTTCGTGTTCTTCCGCCGCGGCCTTTTCAACAACTTCATGCTCTTCGCGGCGACGCTCGTTCTCATAATGTTCGGCGTCGTTCCGGGCCGCGAGATATCCGCCCAAGCCCATGGCAATTGAGCCGGCGGCAATTTCCGCGAAACCGGCGATGACGATCAACCTGGTCGCGTTGACGGCGCCAGAGAGGCCGGCTGCGAGGGCAAAGGGGACTGTGAGCCCGTCGGCCATGCCGATAACGATGTCGCGAACAGCTTCCGAAGCAGTAAAGTGTTTTTCGACGTGAACGTGCGTGGGCACTTCGTTATTGTAAGGTGCGCACGGCAAAATTCGCTCGCTTCGATGGCAGAATGAAAAGTTTCATGGACACACGGCGGTGGCTGATTGCGATCTGGTTGTGTTTTCTACTCCGGATCGCCTTCTATTCTTCGGCGCTTCCCTTGTGGGAAGGCTTCGACGAGTGGTCCTATTTCGCGGTCTTGCGACGCGTGGCGCTGCGAGGAGAACTTCTGGTCTCGCGCAACGCCCCGATTCCGAAAGATGTGCAAGCATCGCTTGAGACAGCGCCTGTGCCGTGGGAGTTACGCGGCTACGATCCGCCTTCAATCACGGAAGACGCGTTTTGGCGCTTATCAAGCGAAGATCGCGAGAGAAGACAAGCCGTGTTCCACTCACTTCCGCTCGAAATGCAGAAGGAAGATGCCGGGACCGGCCTGAGAGCTTACGAAGCGCTGCAACCACCCCTCTACAGTTGGCTGATGGCTCCGGTTGTGAGGCTGCTCGACTCGCGCTCGCTGGCCGAACAGGTGCTGGCCATTCGCTGGCTAAGCGCGCTCGTTGCTTCGACTACCATACCCCTGGCGTTTCTGGTCGGACGCGAAGCGTTGGGTGGCGACACAGCAGCCCTCGGTATTGCGGCCGTAATAGCGGTGATGCCGGAGTTCGCCATCGACACGTTTCGAATCAGCAACGAGTGTATATCGATACCCTTGTACACACTCGTAATGTGGCTGGCGCTCAGAATCGCTCAATCGCCGATCAGCTACAGGACAGCAGCCACGCTGGGAGTTGTCCTGGGACTCGGTCTGTTGGCGAAAGTCTATCTCCTGACCGCCATCCCGCCTCTTACGATCATCTTCGTTCGCTTGTTCTGGATAGAGCGGCACGTGCGCAAACAAGTCACACTGTCCGCCGCGATCTGCGTTGCATCGGCGGCGTCTATTGCCGCATGGTGGTATGCGCGCAACTTCGCGACTACCGGAACTGTTTCGGGATTGAGCGAAGCAGTTCTTACACAGCGCCAAGGACATGACGCGCTTTTGCAGGTACTTCAAGTCCGTTGGGCCAGCGCGATCGATTCGATCGCGTTCTCACACATCTGGTTTGGAGCCTGGAGCTCGCTAACAGTTCGAAGCTGGATCTACCATTTGTTTTACCTGCTGATCCTTGCATCCGCCATCGGGCTGATTCGCGCTTTAAGAGAAACCCCGATATGGGTGCTGGCTACGTTTTACGGCTTCTTCTGGATCGGTGAGCTCTATAACGTGCTGCTGCTGTTCGCCGCCAAGGCCGCTTCCACGTCGATGGGTTGGTATATGTACGCGGTGGCAGCGGCCGAAGTAACTCTGTGCGTCGCGGGATTGAGAATTTGGGTGAAAGCTCGGCGGCAAGCCTACATACCTGCATCGGGAGTTCTTCTGTTTGCCTTGCTCGATCTGTATACGATCAATGGCATTGCGATTCCGTACTACACGGGGATGATCTCTCATGGGGCTAACGGAAGTCTTGAAGCCGTACATTGGAACGACTTGAGCAGCCTGGGCGCGACAGAGATATTTTCGAGACTCGCGGCTTTCAAGGGACCGTGGATGAACGCGCCGCTTGTCTTTGCCTTATGGGTAGCCTACCTTCTGGCCACGGTGTGTTTAATAGTAATCAGCATCTATCTCGACAAGGAGCCGGAAGGGTAAGCGCACAGCCGTTTGGTGGCGTTGTGAGCGATCCAAACAAAGCGGACGGCTGTGTCCTGGCTCGCTACTGTTGATCGTCGGGCTTCTTTTCTCCAGGGCGATACAAGGTAGGTTGTTTCTTTTTCTTCTCTTCCTCGGCCGCCTGCTGTTTCTTCTTTTCGGCAACCTCCGACGGTTTCATTGCCGCTTCCCGCTCTTTTTCTTGCTTGGCATCGGTGGATTGAATTTCGCCGGAGCGTTTTGCAACGTTTTCCTGCGAGAGATCCAAACTATCGTTTGTGGTATCGATCGCTGTTTGCAGAACAAAGTCGTAGCGGCTTAAGTCGTCGGGCGCCGATGGCTCGATCTTGTTGAGTTTCGCGAGAAACTCCTTCTCCGCCTTCACGGTGTCGGTCATGCCTTTATCGATCGGCAATTTGCGGCGAAGAGCGTCGTCACCCACGGTGTCGATGGCCTCGATGATTTTCGCGTAGTCGTCGAGCGCATCGTGAATCAAGACACTGCGGCCGGACTTGTTTCGGGAGAGCAACTGATCGACCAGATCGATTCTTTTTTGAGCGAATTGCAGATACAGCTTGACGCGTTCGTTTGGTTCTTGAACCAGCCGGACCTGATCGACCTCGTCGGAACTAAGGAAGTCGCGTTGCTGCGCAAGCATTGCGCTTGAGCAACAGAATACGAGCAGCACGAGGGAGTTGCGTCTCATTTTCCCATGACTCCTGCAAGCAGCTTATCGTGAATCTCATCCAAATGGGAAGCCAGGCGCCGAGCCTTGTCTCTTTGTTCGTAGCCCAAATCATCCATAAACGACCGAACGCGGCGCGCGAGCGCTGAGACTTTCATCTCGTCGTGCTTGAAATATTTTGCCTTGTGCGATGCCTCGGCTGAGGAAAAACATTCATCCGCTAAGGTCCCAACCAAATCCAATTGCGATTCCCCGCGCGCGGTATCGCCCGACTGGTAAAAAGACCGGGCTTGGTCGAGGGCCTTATCTGCAAGATCGATGGCGATCTCGGAACGCTTGCCGGGGTTTCGCTCGCCCGTGACTTCGGGCGGCAGAGTCTCAGCGGGCGTGGCGATAAGGAATCCGGCCGAAGCAATCAGAAGCGCAAAGGGCGCAGTCCAGCCGGTTTTGCGCGATCTCGGCAAGAACCCGGCCGTGCTGAAAAAGAGCGCCTTCATCTTCTCTCCATTTCGTGCTCGATCGCCTTAACACGGCCTCGAGCCTGAAAATCTTGGTCGGGATGTTCGCTGTTGTCGAGTTGGAGGAACTGCTGATAGCTCACGAGTGCCGGTTTGAGCTGGCGAAGCTTGTCGAGAATGATGGCGCGGAGGAAAACGTGGCCAGGTTTTTCGGCGCGTAGCTCGCGTATGCGATCGAGAGCGGCTAATGCCTGCGGATATTGATCAAGGAGGGTAAGCACGCCGGCCAACTCGCTCCATCCATCAGCCGCATCGGGCTTCAGCCTGGTGGCTGCCTGAAAATAATCCGCCGCTTCAGCAAACTGACGTTGATCGCGGTACAGCCGGCCAATCGTCATCTGAAGTTCCCAATCGTTAGGCGAAGCGGCGAGCGCGTCCTTCAGAAGCGGAATGGCCTGTGCCTGCTGATTTGCCCTCATGTAAGCAGTGGCGAGGGCGACCCGGTTGGCCGTGGTGGGCGAGAGCTGAACCGCCGCGGCGAAATGCGGGACAGCCTTCTCCGGTTGCTTGGCGTTCAAAAAAATCTGCCCCAGTTTTTCGCGCGCGCCTGGATCGTTCGGAAACTGCTCGAGAAGGGGTACGGCCCGGTCGGCATGGTTCGAGTCAGCCCATGCCACAGCCAGCTCGAGCAAAAAGGGCTTGAGCGAGCTGTCGAGCGCAACCGCCCGTTCGAAATGAGGTTCGGCTTCGTCCAGTTTGCCCTGGTGAAGAAGGGTTTCGGCGAGTCCTAACTCGGCTCTTGCATCTTTGGGATTGCGCTTTGCGGCCTCCTGAAACTCCGCCGCCGCTTCCGGCCATTTCGATTGCGCCTGAAGCGCCTCACCTAGGAAGACATAAGGTTGGGCGAGGTCCGGTTTCTGGCGAACTACATCGGCGAGCAACGAGGCAGCGTCAGCGGGCCGATTGCTGCGCAGATAAAGCATGCCTAGGTTCAGTTCGGCTTGATACAAGCCCGGCTTCAATTCGAGCGTTCGCTTGAAGTTCGCGATGGCTTCGGCGTCTTTCTTTAATCCTGCTTCAGCAAGCGCCAGATTGAAGGATGCCGAGTAATCCTTCGGATCGTTTTTGAGAAGCTGCGAGAATACTTGTTCAGCCTGCTGATAATCGCGACGGTCAAGCGCCTGAATTCCCTGGGTCTGCAAATCTGGCGGACCAGCAGCCTGGCTCAGCAGTAATAAAGAAATTGTGGCAAGCAAGCCCACTTCCCTGGTGCCATTCTATCGCCGGACGGGGGAATATCAGTCAGCTTCTTGACTTTGCCTCTGCGTCGCGGTACAGTTTTCGCCAACCACTTTTTGGGGGGACGCATGTCTTACAGATGCCTTCTGTTTGTTGCGGCTACTTTCTTGTTTTTTGTTTCCGACGCTTCGGCCGATGTGACCGGCACGATTCTCGGTACCGTTCGAGACAGCTCGAATGCGGTTGTGGTTGGGGCTCAGGTAGCAGCCACTAACATTGACACAAACTTCACCCGCGAGGCGTCGTCCGGAACAGCGGGAGAGTATCGGCTCCTGGCTTTGCCGGCAGGACATTATCGGATCACCGCAACAGCGCCCGGATTCGAACAGTTCGTTGAGTCCGGAATCGAAGTAAAGGTGAACGATGAGCTTCGCCTCGATGTAACGCTGCAAGTCGGTGCAGTAAAGGAGGCTGTGCGAGTAGAAGCGAATCCGGTTCAGGTCGAGACTGATAGTACCCAGCTCGGACAGGTTGTCGATACCAAGCAGATACTTTCGCTTCCTCTGAACGGCCGCAGCTTCATAGACTTGCTCGGCTTGCAAGCCGGTGTAGCGCCGACTACCTCCGGCTCGATTCAGCAGGATCGCCCCGTTTCCGGCATTCTTTCCGCCGGCAACGTTTCAGTCAACGGACAGCGTGAAACCGCCAACGCATTCCTCGTCAATGGCGGTGACGTGAGCGAGGGAAGGAACGAAGGAGCGGGTCTCATTCCCAATCTGGATTCCATCCAAGAGTTCCGCCTCATCACAAATAGCTTCGACGCCGAGTATGGGAAATTCAGCGGCAGCGTAATGAATGCGATTACCAAGTCCGGAAGCAATGGTTTTCATGGCGATGTGTTCGAATTTCTACGCAACGACAACTTCGACGCGCGTGGTTTCTTCGACCCTACAAAGGCTGAACTGCGCAGGAATCAGTTTGGCTACGCCGTTGGCGGTCCATTCTGGAAAAACAAGCTGTTTTGGTTCACCGATTACCAGGGTACTCGCCAGGTGGCGGGTGCAAGTACCGGCCTGGTTCCCGTACCTTCCGCGGCCGAACAAGCCGGCATATTCGATCCCTCCTCATTTGTCGGCCCGAATGGAAACCTACAGACGGTGACTGGAAATTATTGGGCCCAAGTTCTTACCCAACGTCTGGGCTACGCGGTTCAAAACGGAGAGCCGTATAGCTTCCCAGGCTGCGGGAACACCGCCGCTTGCGTTTTCCCGAATGGCGTCATTCCGCAAAGCGCTTTTTCGAAACCGGCGGTCGGCATATTGCCGTACATCCCGTTACCCAACCAATCCAACGGCTATTACGCCGACGCAAGCGAGAGAAACGTCGTCAACGACGACAAGATGGGACAGCGAGTGGATTTCGTTAACCAGAAGACGGGTAACTGGTACTTCTATTATCATTACGACGACACGACCGTAGCGGATGCGCTGCCCCCGAATGCATCAAGCGTACCCGGTTTTCCCGCCACCACTCCTACCCGTGCACAAATGGCCGTGATGAGCAACACCAAGACCTTTGGCGCGACACAGGTGAATGAGTTCCGGCTGAGCTTCTTCCGCACGTCAACCCACACCGATGAGCCTACCGGCAGCTTCGCAAAACTTTCGGACCTGGGCTTTGTCACTGGGCCGGGCACGTTGGGCATTATTCCTTCCGGACCCGCTAACTTTCCCCAAACGGTGCCGCCAATTTACTTCAATAGCTTCTCGATTGGCGTACCTACCCTGACCACTTTTCAACCCGATAATACTTGGCTACTCTCCGATGGTTTTTCCAAGGTGATGGGAACGCATTCGCTGAAGTTTGGCGGCGAGTTCCGATACTTGCAGATTAATGAGAGGAACACCTGCGCTCCAAATGGCGACTTTACTTTTAATGGCAGCGAAACCGGCATTGATTTTGCCGACTTCCTCCTTGGCGCGCCGGTGAGCTACAACCAATGCAGCCAACAATTTCTCGATTCTCGCACCCGATATGGCGGGCTTTACATTCAGGATTCTTATAAAGCAAGACCAAACTTGACGATCAATTACGGCCTGCGTTGGGAAGTAAGCATGCCCTGGTACGATACGCAAGGCAAGATCGAAACGATTGTGCCCGGCGAGCAATCGACCGTTTTTCCAACGGCTCCGAAGGGCTGGGTGGTGCCGGGAGATCCGGGTATCCCGAGTACGCTCGCCCCGACTCGCTATAACAACTTCGCTCCGCGCTTGGGTATCGCTTACTCGCCGAATTTCAGCGATGGACTGTTGGGCAAGATCACAGGCGGGCCAGGCAAAACCAGCATTCGCGCCGCATACGGGATCTATTACACGTCGATCGAAGATCTGAATCTATTTTACGAAGTAGGCGACGCGCCATTCGGTTTGTACTGGGTGAGCCCCGAGCCTGTCATGTTCGACCAGCCCTTCCAGACTCGCTCTGACGGCAGTTCGCAAACCCAGCGGTTCCCCTTTACGCTCCCTATACCGGGCAGCCCAGCGAACAAAACCCTTAATTACTCGATCTATCTGCCGATTTCGGCCTCCCCCGGCTACTCGATTCACAACCAACTTCCGTACGCAGAGGACTACAACTTCACAATCCAGCGAGAGATCTCGAAATCCACCGTGCTGACTCTTGCCTATGTTGGCACGCAGGGGCATAAGCTCATTTCGCAGTATGCGGCGAATCCCGGCAATCCCGCTCTTTGTCTGCAGTTGAATCAAATGGGCGCTACTCCAACTTGTGGGCCGTTCGGCGAGCAAACCACCTACACACTTCCAAACGGGAGTCAGGTTTTCGGAACAAGGACCGCGCTGGGGTCGGCATTTAGCCAGGGAAACACTTACACGGCAAACATCTCGAACTCGAACTACAATTCGCTCCAGATATCGGCGGAGCGCAAGGCTTCCGATGTTACGTTCCTGCTTGCGTACACATATTCCAAGGCGATTGATAATGCTTCGGGCTTTGGCGATTGGGTGAACTTCACGAACTACCGGCTGAGCAGGGCGCTCTCGTCTTACGATATAACCCACAACTTCGTTGCAAGTTACGATTGGGCCGTTCCTTTCGACCGGGCATTCTCGGGCGCTCCCAAGCGGCTCACTCAGGGCTGGCAGATGATTGGAATCAGCCGTTTTTCTACCGGTTTCCCGATCACGCTCAGTCAGCCTTCAGACGATCAGTCGCTCATCGGCGAAGGCGCGACCGACACGCCCGATCTGATTGGGCCCGTGCAAATCCAAAACGCGCACAATCCGGGGCCGAATGGACCTAACACCTACTTTCTGCCGGGCGCTTTCGCTTCCGAGCAGCTAGGTCAGTTCGGCACCGCCAATCGCCGCTTCTTCCACGGACCGGGCATCCTGAATACCGACTTTGCCGTTATGAAAAGTACTCGGATTAGGGAATCCATGGCCGTTGAGCTGCGCGCGGAGTTCTTCAACATCTTCAACCATACGCAGTTCATGAATCCCAGCGGTAATTTTGATAGCAGCACCTTCGGTGTAGTAACCAGCGCGCAAAATCCTCGCATCGGCCAGTTCAGTTTCAAGTTCGTTTGGTAGGAAAATGGTCCTCGGTGGTTCGCTCGTGCCTCTGTCTTAGCCTGACGCTCATCTGTTTGGCGTCTTCTATGGCGGGCGCCGAAAGCGCCGCCGATTACCGAAGAGAAGCCCTCGCGCTCTCGCAAAGTAAGCAGTGGGATCGAGCGATCGAACTGTACCGAAAGGCTCTCGCGCTCGAGCCCCAGAACGCGGATACACATTACAACCTCGCTCTTGTATTCAAATACAAGGGCGATGCAGCCGCGGCCAAAGGAGAATTCGAGGAGGCTGTGAGAATCCGGCCCGATTGGTCGGCGGCGCACTTCGGACTGGGCGCGGCGTACCACGACACCGGAGACGCGGCGGCTGCTAAGCGCGAACTGCGCCGCGCGATTGAGTTGGATCCAAAAAACACCGCCGCGCTCGGCTATCTGGCCTCCGTGTTTCTGAGTGGCAATCAGGCCGGAGATGCAATTCCGCTGCTGGAGAGTCTCGCCAAGCTCCGGCCCGACGATCCCGCACCGGAAAAGTCGCTCGGTAGAGCCTACCTGGAACATGGCGAGCCGGCAAAAGCGGCTGTCGTATTCGAGCAATACCTTAAGAAACGCAATAACGATGCCGAAGCTCACTATTATTTAGGCGTCGCGCTCGGACAGACCGGCGAATTACAACCGGCGCTCTCCCAGTTCCAACGATCCGTCGCGCTCGATCCGAACTTCGGGCCAGCGCATGAAAGCGTTGGTATTTCGCTGCGCAGGGCTGGCGATCAGGTCGGCGCGCTTCGTGAGTTCCGTGTGGCGGCTCGCCTCATGCCGCAAAATCCAGTGGCGCTGTGCGACTTGGGCCTCGCGTTGAAAGAAACGGGCAACCGGCAGGAAGCAATTCAAGCGCTGCGGCGCGCTCTCGAGATCAACCCCGATCTGGAGCGGGCACGATACGCGCTGGGCATCGTGCTCGAAATGGAGGGGCAAAAAGAGGAAGCCGCCGATGAGATGCGCCAGATCAACGAGCTCCATCAATCGCGCTTCCAACTCGCGCAAAGCAAACGGCTGATTGTCGATGGCATCGATCTACTAAAGCGGCAGCAATGGGACGAAGCCCTGAAAAAATTTCAGCAGTCAGCGGCTTTGAACCCGAACTTGCCAACGAGCTATTACTATCTTGGATTTGCTGAGGACAAGCTGGGCCACCGCGACGACGCCGCCAAAGCCTATGCGAAGGCGCTCGATTTAAAGCCGGACTACGCCGAAGCGCATATGAGCTTGGGCGTTCTGTACGCCCGCGAGAATGAAGGCGAGAAGGCGATGAAAGAGCTTCGGGACGCGGTGCTCAGCGACCCCGATCTGGCGGAAGCCCACTACGATCTAGCGCTTGTGCTCGCCGAAGAAAAGCCGAGCGAAGCAATGAACGAACTTTCAGAAGCGATATCGCTCAAACCCGATTACCTGGACGCGCGGATGCTTCTCGGTAATTTGCTCGCGAAGCAGAATCAGACGGATCGGGCCGCGGCGGTCTACCGCGATGTGATCCGCCGCGACCCGGATGCCGCTGAGGCGTACAACAACCTCGGCCTGCTCTGGCTCCAGGCCGGAAAGCTATCGGATGCAAAAACGGTACTCGAACAGGCCATACGCCACAAACCAGACTATGCCGCCGCGCACTACAATCTGGGTTTGGCGCTGCGTCAATCGGGTGATGCTTCCGGAGCCACTGCTCAGTTCGAAACAGCGCACCGGCTGGACCCGACCATTCCTGAATAGCCGCAGTTCGTCAGCGGACCGCTTGCTAGCGCGCGCGGCTCGGTCAAGTATCTGAATTCTCCGGGTACGTTTCCCGAGCCGCGACCAAGAGGGAGCGGACGCGACGAACGTCCGATAACCCTTAACGCAGAGCAAAGCTGAAAACGTCGCTACCCGATGCAATAGCAACATATTGCGTGCCAGCCACTTCGTAGCTCATTGGCGAAGCGTGCATCGATTGGCCGGTATTGAAATGCCAGAGCGATTGGCCCGTGCGCGCATCGACAGCTTCGAACGCCTCCGCGTCATTGCCGAAGAACACGAGACCGCCAGCCGTAGTCATCGTTCCACCCCACGATCGTCCGCTGCCCACCTGTGGATATCGCCATGCGAATTCGTTCGTTTCCGGGTCGTAGGCAACCAGTATTTTTTGTTGAAATTGGTCTTGGCCATGCTTCACGCCGGTCGCGTAATACTCTTTGCCTTCCGAGAATTGCTGAGGTTTCAGAAAGTATGTGTCGCAATTTTCGAGCGACACGAAATAAAACAGACGCGTAGCCGGATTATAAGATGGCGAGAACCAATTCGTTGCTCCTGTATATCCAGGGCAAATCAGCGTGCCGTCGGGCGAGGGCTCGATTCCGGTTCGAATGGGCCGTCCCGACGCATCGATTCCTTTCGCCCAATTCAGCTTCTTCACAGAAGGCGTCGCCGAGAGGAATTTGCCGTTGGTCCTGTCGAGAACATAGACGAACCCGTTGCGATTCGCTTCAACCAGCAACTTCCGGCGCTCGCCATTGTATGTCGCGTCTATGAGTACCGGAGTCTGTGTCGAATCGTAGTCGAAGAGGTCGTGCGGCGTGAACTGGTAATACCATTTGAGCTTTCCGGTGTCCACGTCGATAGCCAATACGCAAGCTGTGTACAAATCATCCCCCGGCCTTGGCGCTCCGTCGAAATCGGGGGCTGCGTTACTAGTTCCCCAATACACGGTGTTCAATTCCGGATCGAACGTTCCAGGCATCCATGTGGTTGCCCCACCGCGCAGATACGTATCGCCGGGCCAGCTTGACGAGCCAAACTCGCCCGGACCCGGTATGGTCCACAAGCGCCAGACAGGTTTGCCGGTGGCCGCATCGAACGCCGCAACGAAGCCGCGGACGCCATCATCTCCCCCCGAGGTTCCCACCAGAATTTTGTCTTTTACTACAAGGGGAGCGCTGGTTGCGCCATAGTTTTTGTTGCCTTGCGCATAGGCGACATCCCACAGCAAGTTCCCCGAGCGGGCGTCGAGGCACAGCAGATGGGCGTTGTCCGTTTCCATGTAAATTCGGGAGTGCCAAACGCCAACCCCGCGATTGTGGTGCGCCGAAGCATCATCAACCAGGCCTTGCGTGACTGGCCTCGAGTAGTGCCAGATCGAGCGACCGCTCCGCGCATCGAGAGCAAATGCATCGTTTGCGGACGTAACAAACATCACCCCATTCACAACAACTGGAGTAACTTCAAGAAGATTCGAATTGCGCGAATGAAATACCCACTGTGCTCTCAACCGACCCACATTTTGAGTTCCGATTTGAGCCAGGCTGCTGTAGCGGCGCCCGGTGTAATCGCCGTTATAAGAGAGCCAGTTTGCGGCTATAGGTTGGGCGGCGAGGTCGGATGAAGACACATCGATCGAAGCGGAAACCGGACTGTCCATTCTGCTCTGCCCTGAAGCTGAAAGGAGACAGACAACACAAATCGATCGTCCGCCCCACCTTCCGATGAATTTCGCAATAGTCACAGATCTATGATGGAATGCGCGTGATGGAACGGTCCATGTCCTTTTTCATTGCTGGCCTTATCTTGGCTCTGTCGTGCGCAGCGCAACTGAAATCGCAGCCAGCGGGACAGCAGCTATTTGCCTCGATGTGCGCCGGGTGTCATGGTCTGGATGCGCGGGGCGGCGAACATGCTCCTAATATCGCCACATCTCCCGACGTCGAGCGAATGTCCGACTCGGAGCTTCTTCAAGTTGTTAGAAACGGTATGCCGGCGGCGGGTATGCCTGGCTTCCGCGCATCGCTTAAAGGCGATCAACTCGAAGCAGTTGTAAGTTATCTGCGCGTTCTCCAGGGAAAAAGCAAAGCCGCCGTTTTCACCGGCAATCCCGAAACGGGCCGGCCGCTTTTCTTTGGAAAAGCTCGATGCTCCGAATGTCACATGATTGGTGGTAAAGGGGGCTTTATCGCCGCTGACCTGTCCAGCTATGGAAGCAGTCATTCCGCCGATGAGATCCGCAAAGCAATCGTAGATCCGAACGCAAATCTCAATCCGCGGCAGCGAACGGCAATCGTGGTGACGCGCGATGGGAAGAAATATACGGGAATAGCCCGCAATGAGGATAATTTCTCGATTCAACTGCAAACTCTTGACGGAACCTTTCACCTGTTCGACAAAACGGAAGTCGCAAGTTTTGAATACCAATCGCGATCGTTGATGCCGGCCGGGTATGCGTCAGCGCTCAGCGCCCGCGAGTTGGACGATTTGGTCAGCTATCTTGTCAAAGCCGCAGAAGGCGAAACCCCCGACCGGCAGCGTGGCGACGAGTTCTAGCCTAACTTCGTCACAACCACTCCTCTGAAAAACACGCGGAAGACCGCTCCCTCGCGGTCGCGGCTCGGTTCCGGGCTTGCGGTCTTTCATCAGCTTTGGTGGCCCGCAGGGCCATGGGGAACTCCCTGGCGGTCGTGGCTCGGAAACGAAGCTTGTTGATTCAACTGTTTGCCGAGCCGCGCACGCAAGTAAGCGGTCCGGTGACGAAGTTCGACTAGCGAATTCTTGCCCTTCTGTTCCTGAGCTACTGGATTATTTTTCGTCGCCGGCTGGGCGCTTCCCAGAAACCAGATGACGCGATAGTTCCTTGCCAATGCCCCGGAAAAAAGGGCCCCCGAGAACCCCAACCGCTAGAAGGCCGCCGAACACAGCGAGCGCCTCATAGCTTTCGTGACCTTCGCGCTCCCAGTAAACGTCCTTCAGATTCAACCAAAGCGCGAACTCATCGAGCGTTAGAGCAGCGGCCACACCGTACAACATGGATGTGAACCGGCCTGGCCAAAGTGAATACCCCGCCGCGCCGGTTCCGAGTTGACTCAACCAAAGGTAGCCTACTAAAAGCAACAGAAGAATACCCCAGACAAGGTGATGAATGTGTCTTCCATGAAGGCTGACATCGTGAAAGGGTCCGATATCGTGATGGATCGCGATGGTGACGCCGCGAACTACAGCTGCGGTAGTAAAGAAGCCAACCGCGGCCAGAAACAGCCGCTCGCGCCTCGTTTCAGGAAACTGACGCCTATAGACGTCGCGCAGGCGGCTGCGCGAAACGATGAACGAGAGCAGCCCGAGGACTGCGGCAATGATCAGAGGCAGCAGCCAGAAGCTGCGATGACTCCAGGGCATCCACTGCTTATGTTAGTGGATCGCGCGATGTGATTTATTTCGGACCGCCGCTTATTCTCTTGTAGTCCGAATAGGTGTCGTCCTCCTGGGAATTACGGGTAAACATATGAAGCACCCTCGCGTGTGACTTCATCGAAAAGTGCTTGGGCAACCATATGCCATCCGAGACGGGCATTTTTTCCAACTCGAACTCTGTGCCAGGCTCTACTTGAGCCAGGAAGCCCTCGATCGAGACTGGGCGGAGTACGTTTGCAGTTACCTTCACCCATTGGTATGTTTCCGTGTCGATCCAGAGCTCGCCCTCCATGCCGGGCAATACCCGAGCGGCCATATTCGGCGGCTGGTAGTCCGGTTTGGGCGTGGCCCGCAAGACGTAAACCTGACGCGAATTGATCGTCCGCCGGTCGATCAACTTAAATACGAAAGCCGCGGTGAGCTGCTGCATCATCACGTGATCGCGCCGCCGGTCCTGTTCATATTTCGCGATGCGCTGGCGCCGCTGTTCAGCGGATTCAGCCTTTCGCCTAGCAATGACTTCGTTCAGCTTCTGCTGTTCCTTCTCGTCCTGTTCCTTCGACAGGCGTTCGTCATTTACGGCAATAAGCCGCTGGTATGGCGAGCCGTCAATCATCATCACTTCCCAGGTTTTCGACCCATTGGCCGTCAGGTCGCGCTCCCGATACGAGAACTCGGACGCGGCTTTGAAGTCGGCCTGATTTGCCTGGACCGATTTTTCGACGATTGTTTGCGCGGTCGGATTTGTGCTTGAGGCTAAACCGCGAAAGATCGCAGCTCCTAGAACCAAAAAGGAGAGAGACAGGCTTCTTCCAACCAGCCTTATTTTCTTGCGTTTAAAGGGCACGCAATGCTGGCTACACGGGCGGCAAAGCATGGAGAACCTCTTGGATGTCATCAGGACTGACGTAAAAGTGGGGTGAAGTGCGGATCCAGCCTTGGCGCGGGGCTGCGGCGACATGAGAGTCATGAAGGGTACGGACGATCACTCCGCTATCGATAACGGGGTGGCGGAAACTTACGATGCCGGAGCTCGATCCTCGAGTCCGCTCTACCAGAACCTGGTATCCCTTGGCTCGAGCTCCTTCGTAAATCTGGCCGGCTAAACCCAAAACCGCCTGCTCAATTGCTTCAATTCCGACCTCGAGTAGCAGTTCGATCGCGGCATGCTGTCCAAAACAGCCAATCGTATTCAGAGTCCCGCATTCATATCGGCCGGCGTCATGGCGAAGCGTCATGTCGCGGGAAGCGTAATCGGCATAATTGGCTACGTTGGTCCATCCAAACTCAACAGGCTCAATCTGATCGAGGAGATCGCGGCGGACGAATAGTACTCCGTTACCTTCCGGACCGAGCATCCATTTGTGCCCATCAGCGGCGAGGGCGTCGACGTGAGACCGTCGTACGTCGATTGGGAGAGCGCCCATACCCTGGATCGCGTCTACAAAAAAGAGGCAATTATTACGACGGCAAAGTTCGCCTATTGCATCAAGATCAACCCGAAAACCGCTGAGATAATTGACGTAACTGATTGCGAGCAAGCGGGCCCCTTTCACCGCTTCTCCCACCCGTTCAAGCGGATCGTAGATCGAGAGCCACTCGACTTCGACGCCTCTTTCGCACAGGCGGAGCCACGGGAAGTAATTGGCGGGAAATTCCTCTTTGAAGGCGACGATGCGGTCGCCAGGTCTCCAATTTAGGCCCAGTGCGATGGTTGCAATTCCCTCGGACGTATTCTTGACGATCGCGATTTCTCCCGGCTCGGCGCCAATCAGGCGCGCAGCGGCCGACCGCAGCCCGTCGTAAGCCGCCATCCATTTGTCGTAATGGAGGGATCCAAACTGTAGAGCGTCTTCGGCTAACCATTTCATCGCATCGGCGGCACGGCGGCACAATGGCGCGACTGCCGCATGGTTCACATAAATTAGACTCTTTGTGACCGGAAACTCGTCCCGGTAAAGTTCATAGATCGGTTTCGAAGAATCGCCAACCGGCACGGGAATGAAACCCATAGGGATGAGGATACGTTAATGGAAGAGAGCCTCTTCGCGGGATCGTCCCGGGTCTTCTGTAAACAGCGCTGGTTGCCGCTGGGCAATTTAGGCCTATACTGTTAACAGCAGAAGGCGTGGTACCGATCAAACGGCCAGGTCTCCTGGAGGTGTTATGAGGCGTTTGTTTTTCAAATCGCTCCGTCCCGAGCTTGCCGGTCTCGCCCTAGGCTGCCTTCTTTGCGCTCTGAGCGCGCCCGCATTCGCGGAAAACCAGAAAGACGATCCCGACGCTATTGGCGATCGGAAGGTCGCCTGCAAGATGAATTGGTATTCGATTGAAAAGGAGATCGCACTGGGTAAGCAGCTAGCCCAGCAGGTAGAGCGTCAATCGCGCATTATCAGCGACCCTGTGGTCAGCGAATACGTCAACCGGATCGGCCAAAATCTGGTTCGCAATTCGGACGCCAAGGTACCCTTCACGATCAAGGTCATTGACGGCGAAGAAGTAAATGCCTTTGCCCTTCCCGGCGGCTTCTTTTTCGTTTATTCCGGCCTCATTATGAAGGCCGATACGGAATCGGAATTAGCCGGCGTAATGGCGCACGAGATCGCCCACGTAGCCGCCCGCCACGGTACCTGCCAGGCAACCAAGGGACAGATGGTAAACCTGGCTACGATTCCACTCATTATGATGAGTGGCGGAATGGCCGGGTATGCGATCTATGAGGGCGCGAGCATTCTGGTTCCCATGACTTTTTTGAAGTTCTCGCGCAACATGGAAGCCCAGGCCGACTATCTGGGCCTGCAATACATGTACAAGACCGGGTACGATCCGGAATCGTTTATCGACTTCTTTGAAAAGATCGAGACAATGGATAAGCGCAAGCCGGGAACCATGGCTAAGGTGTTCTCGACGCACCCGCCCACCGGCGACCGGATTGTCGCGGCCCAGAACGAGATCGCTAAGATTCTGAAGGAGAAGCCCGAATATGTGGTTACGACTTCGGAGTTTAACGATGTCAAGGCGCGGCTCGCCATGCTTGAAAATCGCCGCAAGCTGACGGACGCCACTTCCACTGACCCGAACAAGCCAACCCTGCGGAAGAATCCGAACTCCACCGGACCGATTGACGACGACAGCGGTAACTCGACGAAATCGAAAGGCGACGATGAGGATCGCCCGCAGCTAAAACGGCGCCCATCAGATAGCTCCGACGGCTCGGACACCTCGACCACGACAAATAACCCGAACAATAATTGAAGTTTTGGGGAAGGGCGAGGTAGACCTCGCCCCTATAGTTTTACATGGGCGCTGTCCAGCGCTCCATCTCTTGCGTGTTGAAATCCATCCCGATTGCAGTTCTTGCCCTTTGCGCCAGAGTCTTCAGCTTGGCGTGACGGGGTTTTGAGAGTTTTTTCTCAACGCTGCGCCGCGCACGGAGAAGTCGAATGCGGACAGCGGTCTCGGTCCACCCGTGCTGCTCGGCAATCTCCTGCACCTTGTATCCCTCGATGTAATGGCTGTGTAGCACAATCCGATCGTTCGGTTTGCAGCCGTTCAGAATTCGCTTCGCATCAATTGCCGCGACGTTCAGTCTAGGAGGCGCGGCGAGCTCGGGAAGAGTCTGGGTCTGCGGCTCACGGCGCAGATAAGTTCTGTGAATATTGAGGGCAATACTGTTGGTCCAGGTTAGAACCAAGTTTGGGTCGCGCAGTTGCGTGCGGCGCTCCCAGCCCTTCGCCCATGCCGCCTGAGCCGTGTCCAGAGCCGCATCATAGGAAAGCCCGCGTGACACGAGAAAGCGAACCGTTAGATTAAATCCACGTTGATAAGCGTTGCCGTATTCTTCTGTTGTCATCGCACCGCTTATTGGGCAGTTTATGGGCCAACGAAGCTGTCGCCCTTTTAAGTCATTGATTTTAAATAGCTTGATGCGAAGAGCGGCGTTTGGGAGCACTCGTGCCGGCTCGCTGAAAGCGCCAAATCTACAGGGTCGCCAGAAAAAATTTCGCTCTTTAGAATGAAACTATTCGCGATCCTAGAAATTCTGGCAGGCCTGGAGCTTCTGCGTTTGCGGTTCGCTCGAGCTTGTGCCAGCCTACAAGCCGCCCTCTTAACGCATACAGGAACGACTTGGCGAGTATATAGTTCATCAGAACGCGGTAATACAGGCGCTGCGGCACAAAGTAAAGCAGGTCCGAGGAGAGCTTGCCTTCAAGTCCGTACGCGAGGACGGAGGCAAGAAAGTCGAGCGAAAGAAAGATCACATAATACAGCGCGACGATGCGCCAATTTCCCGCAGCGAACGCAAGGATCATCGCGATTTCCGCTGCCGGCGACAACGCGGCCAGTAGCACCTGGAAAATCCAGATGCTCGGCAGAGCCACAAACCCGAGCGTGCCATATCGAGGCCGCAACAGCGCATCCCGATGCTTCCAGGCAGCCTGAAGCGTCCCGAAAGCCCAGCGGAATCGTTGTTTGGCGAGAGCGGAGCTGGTTTCCGGCGCTTCCGTGTACGCTAAGGCCCGTTCTTCATAGCGGATTTCATAGCCCAGCCGGCGGATCGCCAGCGTCAGGTCAGTATCTTCAGCCAAGGTGTCGTGACGGAACCCGCCCACTTGCAGGATGAGTTGCTTGCGCCAAGCGCCAACGGCTCCCGGAACGACTGTAATGGCATTCACAAGATCGAGCGCTCTCCGGTCGAGATTGAATCCGCATACATATTCGAGAGACTGAAAACGCGTAAGCCAGCCTCGTCGATTGCCAACCTTTGCGTTGCCCGAGACCGCGCCCACGTTCGGGTCGTTAAAATGCCGGACGAGACTTGAGATGGCTCCGGACGCGAGGATTGTGTCGGCATCGAGGCAAATCAGAATCTCGTGGCGCGCTTCGGCGATCGCGCGATTTAAAGCCGCTGCCTTGCCGCCGTTCGCCTGCCGTAACAATCTTACGCGCGGATCGCGCGAATACATTCTTCGCACGACAGAATTGGTATTGTCAGTGGAGCCGTCGTCGACAACGACGATCTCGAAGTTTGAATAATCAGCGTTCAGCAGCGAGCGGATCGTTTTCGCAATGACTTTTTCTTCGTTGTAAGCAGCGATGAGCACCGAGACAGGTGGAAGCAATCCGGGTGTGAATCGCCTTGATCGATGCCGTAATTTTTGGACCAGCGCCATTGCGCAATAAATAAGCGAACGCGCTACAGTCAGGCAAATCGCCAGGGAAAAAAACCAGCCGAGCAACCGCCTCGCGGTGCCTTTCGTCGTTAGCGCATCGCCTTCGATACCGGCCATTCTGGATTCTTTCGCGCTGGGGGATGGCATCAACTGAGAGCGGGTACGGCTCAGAAGGGCATCCAAATTCACGAACTGGTATCCCTCTGAGCGCAGCTTCGCGATCAGAACGGGCAGGGCTTCGAGAGTTGCCGACCGGTTTCCGCCTCCATCGTGCAACAGCAGAATATGACCGTTGTCTTTTTCGCTCATGACTTCTTCTACGATCTGCTGAGCGGTAACGCCCGGGCGCCAATCCTGAGGGTCGATCCGCTCTCCGATCATTGTGTAGCGGTAGTCCGTTTCAGCTCGCCATATGGGCGCCACCTCATCGGCCGTTGTGGGCTCACTGTCGGCATTGTAAGGCGGGCGGAAGAGCGTAGTCGCGCGCCCCGTATCGTTTTCAATCAGGCGTTGCGTGAAATTCAGCTCGAGACGCAGTCGCTCGGGCGAAACGGTCGCGATATTCGGATGAGAATAGGTGTGGTTTCCGAGCAAGTGGCCTTCGTTATAGATGCGCTTCACCAATCCCGGAAAGCTTTCCGCGTTCAGACCAATCACAAAAAACGTAGCGGGTACATTCTGCTGTTTCAGAATATCCAGGATTTTCGGAGTCCATTCGGGATCGGGCCCATCGTCGAAGGTCATCACAATCTGCTTGCCCTCTCCTGCGGCCGGTCCGTTCGCTTCCACTGAGTAATAGCTTGGAAACCGCTCGTACTTTTCGGCGAAATCACCGTCGGATTCTTTCCAGACCTCGCGCGATCCATCGTGGGGTGTATCCACTACGCGCAGAACATCGCCGTCGCCATAGCGATCCACTATCTTCAACGAGCTCATCGAATCGAGAGTTGCTGGCGTAAAGTGGTCATCGGGCCATTTCCGGCCAGGTAAAGCGCTCCACATGTCGGCGTCTTCAGCGCCCATGCGCCAGATTCCGATGCCGCGGAAGCTTTCCCGGTTCACCGCTTGAATCTGGTTCAAGGCAGTGACAGCGTCGAGGAACCAAATCTCGTGGCGCGTTCCACTCTGTTTCGACGTGTAGCGCAGAACCGGATTTTCGAGGTTGTCATTCCATAGGACCGCCGCGCCGTTCATCGAGGCGGCCGAGGCGACCTGCTGAAACGAGACTTCGGTCGCCGATTTCCCCCCGATGATCCAGTCGTAGCCGTAGTTGCCGACACCCACTACTGTCTTCGCGGGCGGCAGAACTTTCGCGAGATGGTCGAGCTGGTTTTCAAACCAATCTTCGGAAGCAATCGGGCCGGGCTCCCCCGATTGGTAATGCTCGTCGTAAACCATAGGGACGATGTAGTCCAGTTCGGCGGCGAGCGTTTTCAGATCGTACGCGTTGTCGTCTGGCGGAACCGCTTCGGCCAGAACCAGATGTTCAGCCTGAAAACGCTGCTTCGCTTCGCGAACGAGCGACACGAGCTTCTCGCGGTCTTTGCCGCGGGCCTGCTCGAAATCGATAAACATGCCGGCAAAATGATGCTCCCTGGCATTGTTCACAAGGTTGTCAATGAGATTCTCCCGGGCCTCAGGGGAGTTTAACAGCCGTTCGAGATCAGCCGCCTGCCAGCCATTCCGGAAATTCGTAACCAGACCAAGAATTGGCAAGTGGGCGTCTTGGCAAATACGGATGACTTCGGGGTCCGCTTCATCATCGATATCGCCCTTACCATTAAGGAGCGTGAACCATTCGGGAACCAGGTGAGTGAGGTGTTGCAGGTTCGCGCGCAGCGACGTTTTGCTAGCGGGATCCCAATTGACATAAAAGCCGAACACGACGGGCTGCTCCACGACGACGCTTGCGGCGCTCCGTGGATGAACAATGGGATTGGCCGAACGAACGTATTTGATGCTTTTTCGATCGGCCTTGAACGGCACATTGATATGGCCGCGCTCATCGCCTAGAATGCTTCTTACTTCCTTGAAGTTGCCCACATGCTCGACGGAACTGAGAGCAAGGCTGGGCAGTGTAGGACTTACGAGGACAGTGGCGGCCGTCACCATGATAAGCGCAACCGCTGCGATAGCGCCAAACTGAAAAAAGGCTCGGACGCGGCGCCAGCGGCGGCCCGTCGGATCGTGGAAAACAAACTTGGTCCCCATGGTTGGCTTTGGAACGTCCCCCTAACTGTTTAGAGGTACGGCAGTGCTGGCAGGATGCGGTGAGCAAGGCCGCGAAGCAATTAAATCTCTTCCATTAAGTTGGTTTAACGGCCGCATTCCACGGAAACTGCCCCAAACAATTGAAGTGAATTGCCAGCGGGATCTCTCTCGAAATACTTTTGGGTGTGCGGGCGCAGAATCTGGCCGGGAGCGGGAACCGCTGAAGGTCGGAGACGTAAGCGCAATGTTATTTATTTAAGACCGCCTTGAGGCAGGAGACAATCAAGGTCGCTCAGAAGCTGGGAAAAAATCGCCCGTTCCAAACGTGACATGCCGCAACCGGTTGATCAGCGGAACCGAGCCGCGACCGCGAGGGAGCGGTTTTGCAATTTTTTCAAAGCTTCTCACGCCTCCGGCCCCGTTTCAAGGTTATGGACCGTGGGAACGCGAACTTGAGCCCGACCATGCCTGACGGCTTCACGCCTGGGTAGCGGAAGTTCCACCCCGCCCAACGGCGTAACATGCCGCCGAATGGACCTCGCGAAATCGCGCGCCTCCTCCTCCATGGACCGGCCGTGAGTGGCCGCTCGCACGCGAAGCTTCTCCTTAAGAGTCTCATCTAGCCGCCGGATGGTGATGGTCGCCATAGAGCAACGATAGCAATGCGATCATCCGCTGGCGGCGCACTCTTTTGAAAGCCTCACTGCAGAGGTCGCGCCCGCTTAAATACAGCGTCATGTTCCGGAGCGAGATTTTCGATCAGGACCTCGTCTTTTTCGGGAGAGAACTTTGCGCCACGGCGGCCGAGGCCGGTGCTTTCACTCGCGAAGTAGTAGGTGAAAGTGTCTCCGTTCCAATGGGTGAGCTCGTAGTAGGCTCCGCGCGGCGGAAGGCGCAAAATCAGTCGATTCTCCTCGACAGAGACTTCGAGGGTCCCAAAGTACTCGTTCGTGTATTTGCCTGCATACGCGCTTAGCGGTTTCGCGGGCGCGGGGCTCTTCGGCGGCGCTAGCGTCGCGTAATTCGTAGACGCATTCTGCGTTTCCGCCACCATCTGCGCAAACATCTTGGCCACTAACGAGAGATAGTCGTGCCGCGGTTTGCCGTAGTGCACGAGGTCGAGGAAGGTGAGGCAGATCGACTCCGGCAAACCGATGGGCATGCTATTGCTGAGGGCGAGCACGCCGAGATGTTCTGCGGGGACTAGATAGACGCTGGTGGAGGCGCCGAGGAAAAAGGCGCCACTGTGGCCGAGTTGCGTATGGCCTTGAGCGTCGGCGCCGACGTCCCAGCCAAGGCCGTAGTATTGACCGCCAGGGCAGTCGTTGGGTTTTGCCAGGTCGGGAGCTGCACGGCAGATCTGGGCTTTGTGGGTTTCGGCGAGCGCGTTCGCCTCGACGATCTGCTTGCCGTTCCACCTGCCCTCATTAAGCTGAAGCCGCACCCACTCGGCCAGATCGCGGGCGCTCGAGCTGACTCCACCGGCGGGCGCTTCGGCGTCGGCCTCACGAACGAAACGGTTAACGGGCCGGCCGTTTAGAAAGATGTGCAGAGCGGCCTTGTTGGCGCGGTTTTCGTAGTCGGAGAAGCGCGAGCTGGTGGACGTCATGCCGAGCCGGGAATAAAGCTGCTCGCCGGCAATCGTCTCCCACGGTTTGCCGATCTTTGTGGCGGCGGCGATGGCTCCGGTGGTATAGCCGAAGTTGCTATAGGCGTATGTCTTGCGGAACTGGCCAGGCAGCGGCAGATAACGCATCCGGTAGAGGATCTGCGGACGCGAGTAGCCAAGGTCTTCGAGCAGATCGCCGGATTCGGTGGCAAGGCCGCTGCGGTGCGAAAGAAAGTCGCGGATGGTGACCTGGCGAGTTGTTTCGGCGCTTGAAAGCTCGAAGCCGGGGTCGAGATCGGCGATGCGGTCGTCCCAACCGATCTTTCCTTCGCCAACGAGTGATGCCACGATAGTGGAGGCGATGGGCTTCGAGAAGGAGGCGATTTCAAAGACGGTGTCGGGATCGACCTGCGCGGATTCTCCAACTTTGCGAACGCCGTAGCCGTGGAGAAATATGACTTCATCGTTATAGACGATGGCGACAGATACTCCGGGAACTTTAGTCTTACCGAGGCTCGAGCGGATGAAGTGGTCGAGCTGCGCAAGCGCGGAATCGACGCTGCCGCGAGAAACGCTAGGGGTCTCCTGCCCTCCGCAGAAAAGTGCGAGCCAGCAGCCAAGCAGGGCAACTTCGGCGACGCGGCGGCGCATACGAATCTATTTTCCTGCCTTAAAAGTCGTCTTGATAATGGATGCCTTGTGTTCTCTTCGCTATTGTTCAATAGCGCCACGCCAACGCAGATGTGGATTACTCGACAGCATACAGATTTAACGGCTTCTCGAGCTGAAACGTAAGCACTGCTTCCGCCGGTACCTTCACCGCCTTGCCTCGAGTGAATAGTTGCAGAGCGCCTCCACCCGCCGCACCGCTCAGGGCGCCGATTGCCGCGCCGCTCCCCCCGCCGGCGAGCGCCCCGAGTATAGATCCGAAGGCCGTCCCGCCGCCCACCATCTTTGCGGTCCGCCAATTCTTTCCAATTCCCTTTCGTTTCTGCATCGCATCGTAATCGCCGGCATTTACAAAGTGGCGTCTTCCATTCACGATGACCGATTGCAAATCGAGGACGAGTTCTTTCTTTGGCTCAACCTCCCGGACGAGCAATTCGGCTCGCGCTCCCTTGTGCACCGCCACGTTGCCCGCTGAATCCAGGATGTCCTGGTCGATCGTGCCTGAGTAGACTCGCCCCTCGTCCGCGGTGCGGGAATCGATTGTTTCATTGGCGCGAACCAGAATGTCGCTCCCGGAGGGAATGACCATGGCTGGCAACTGCACGCCAAAAACAGCAGTTGCCGTTGCTGCTGCTACAGCTGAAATCAACATCAGGTGCATCGGTTTCATATTTCTCCTGGCTGGATCGCCTTAATTGCGAGGATGGCCGAGACTAGCGTTCAAGTTCGATTTGGGGGGAAAGTGGTCGAACATCTTATCCACCGATTTTCGCACCTGCTTTTCGTCACCCTTCTGCGTTGAGGCGATGCTGTCTTCGGTAGCTTGCCCGCGCCATACTAATCGCTTCGTCTTTGCGTCGATCAGGTCTATGGTCAGGATGCCCATCGTCCGCGGGTGCTCCTCTGTGGTCGAGAAATCCGGACCAATTTCACCACCCCAACCGCCCCAGCCTCCCCAGGATGCCCAAGGACCCCAGGGTCCGCCGCCGCCCCACTCGAATCCATCGGTGGTTGTAGTGGAATCCATCATCTCTTGTGTTGTGAAGTGATACGCGATCAGCAATGCGGGAGTTTGCGATTCCGAGACTTTCGTCAAGTCTGCCTTCCGCAGCGCATCGTCGGTGTATTGAATTACAAACTGCTGATAGAAGCTATTATTCTGGCTCGAGGTGACATGCCAGGCATAGGTCTTGTAGTCTGCAAATGGCGCCTTTCTTTGCCAATTGACTCGCACCGTCTGTGCACTCGCCGTGAGCGTGATGGCGCTCAGGCACATGGCGCATTTGAAAACTAACGTACTGATCTGCATTTAATTTTGAGCTCCGAGACGTGGTTTGATCGAAAATTTATCCGGGCCTGATTATCATGCCCTTCACTGATAAAGCGCAAGAAGGTAGTCGAAGGGTATCACTACCCGTGATTTCGTATACGGGAAGAACGGGCGTCGAAACCACTCCTCTGAAAAACACGCGGAAGACCGCTCCCTCGCGGTCGCGGCTCGGTTCCGGGCTTGCGGTCTTTCATCAGCTTTGGTGGCCCGCAGGGCCATGGGGAACTCCCTCGCGGTCGTGGCTC
>JBAUZG010000131.1:0-21927 GCA_049585195.1 Bryobacteraceae bacterium
TAGGGTAAGCAACTGGCTGCCGCCTAGCCCTGAGTGGGGCTTACAGCTGGACTTCCCTGATAAGACCGGTCTCCACGTCGAAAATAAAACCCCGCACAGGAACTTCTTTGGCGATCCACGGATGTGACCTGACCTTCTTCATCTGTTCCCGTGTGTTCTGTTCAGGGTCCTTGTAAGAGAAGAAGCGCATTGGAGCGGGCGACGCGTCGCCGGTTAAAGCAGTGAGTTTCGCGTTCAGCTCATCGTCCGTGAATGTCGTGAATCCGCAGCCGGTGTGATTGAGGAGCATGATCTCCGTCGTTCCCAGAACACGGGTGGAAACGACAAGTTCTCCGAGCACATCTTCGGTTACCGCTGGCCCGCCGGTTCGGATAACGTCGATATCGGCATGCGGCAGCCCCAGGATTTCAGGGAGGTCTGAAAGTCTGGGATCCATGCAGGTTACAACTGCGATCTTGGGGGTTGGATGCGCCCCCAGCTTTCGATCATACTTCTTAGCATACGTCTGGTTTGCTTTTAGCGCTTTGTCGATAAGACTCATCTTAAATCTCCATATGGGGTAATGTATGTTGGCCGGAAGAACCCCCGTTGCGGGTGCAACCACCGACCACATGAATCACTGATTGCAAGTGCGGGGCCTTCGGGACAGCAAAGTCTTGGGCTCGCAAACTTGCCGCCGCTACAGCGTCTGGAAGACGCTCGCCGGTTTCAGGACGGCCCGGGGGTATGGCAGTTGGCGAATATCCGACGCGGCATTTGGTCGGATGTCGATCTGTGTTCACTCTGAAGCCTCCAGAACGCGCGCATGCCCCCCGATGCTTTGTCCCTACAAAACTTTTCAACGCGATGAACCTCCGCGATTTCGTTCTCTTCACATGTCTGGAACGACATCTTCTGTGGGTCGGCAACAACACATCAGAACGTTCTCACATCCGGAGATGTGGAATGGCGACCTTACTGCGTCACAGGTCTGGTGGCATCGACACGCTGCGCAGATCGGTCGAGTGATGGAAGCTCCACGAGAGAACGGCCTGTGGTCACGCGTGAAATTGCATCGAGCGACGCCAACTTGTACAGTTCTCCTAGGGTCGGCATGTTGAAACACATCTCTGAGAACAACTCGGCGGTAGAATTAGTGAGCATCGCAACGAGTCCGAGGTGAACCAACTCAGTAGCTCGCTCACCCATGGCATGTACCCCAAGGAGCTTCATGCCCTGCTGTTGGAACAATAGTTTCAGAAAGCCGCCGTCGTCGCCAACGATCCGGCCGCGCGCGTTGGCCTGGTACGGTCCGAGCCCAACGATGTAATTTATGCCCTTTTGTTTGAGGGACTCCTCGGTATCACCGACCATGCCGACTTCGGGAATCGTGTAAACCCCGGTAGGTAACAGACGAAATGCCGCTGAAGACACATCAGATCCGAACGCGTGCTTCATCGCAAGGCGGCCTTGCTGCATGCTGGTTGAGGCAAGGGCGGGAAATCCGACGACGTCTCCTGCGGCATAAATGTGCGGAACCTCCGTCCGGAAATGCTCGTCGACACGGATAAGACCACGCTCATTCGCCGTCACGCCGGCCGCCGCGAGATTGAGACTTTCGGTGTTGCTTCTTCTGCCCGCGGCCACGAGAACCGCATCGACGGTCAGTGATTCGTCCGATGATAACGTCAACGTAATCTTGTCCCCTCCGTCTGCCATGCAGGCCACCACCCTCTCGTTCCAATGAAACGTTATACCGGTGCGTTCCATGGCGGCTGCCAGCGCACGGGATACCTCGGCATCCAGGAAAGGCAGGAGAATGCCACGGCCATCGATTAGGTATACATGAGTCCCTAAGGCGGCGAAGGTAGAAGCGTACTCGCTCCCGATTACGCCGCCACGTACAACCGCCAAGGTCGGCGGCAGTTTATCCAATTGGAGAATGCTGTCGGAATCGTATACACCCGGACTGCCGAAGCGAAAGACTGCGGGGCGAGCGGGTGCGGAGCCCGTGGCAATAAGAATATTCTCCGCACGTAACGAGACTTCATCATTGCCTGCGGTCGGCTGTACTCGAATAGTGTGGGCATCTGCGAAGGAACCGGTTCCACGATAGACAACCGCGCCGGACGCTTCGAGCCGCTCAGAAAGCATCGTGTTAAGACCGGCCTTAACGTTTCGCTCGTGGCGTAGAAAGTCAGAAACGGTTGCGTCGCGACGAAGCGACAGATCGACCCCATACAATTTACGCGAGCGCATGCCCGAGAGAGCGAGCGCTGTTTCGCGTAGCGTCTTGCTCGGAACAGTACCCGTATTGACGCCGGCTCCGCCGAGTTCGGCGTGGCTGTCCACGATGGCAACGGTATGGCCGAGGTTCGCCGCCGTAACCGCACCAATGATCCCCGCCGGCCCACCGCCGACGATGACTGCGTCGTATGATCTTTCCTTCCCGAACATCGAATATGCTCCTCTTTCGGCACCGATGAGCTCGGCGGCATCCCTTGTCAGAACCTAGGCTACTCCCTTCAGCACTTTGCCCTTGGCCTCTATCGCGTCGAGCAGCTTGCTCCACGAGTTATCGAACGCGTTGGCGCCTTGCGATTGCAGATCCGCAGCAAGCTTGTCGAGGTCGATCCCTGCGTTTCTGAAATCGGCGAGGACGCGTTCACACTCCCCGCCATCTCGCGGAAGTGTACCGGTTACGTTCCCATGCTCACTGAACGCAAGCAGAGTCTTCTCCGGCATAGTATTGATCGTGTTCGGCGCGGCGAGTGCCTTGATATAGAGAACGTCCGACGCCTTGGGATCCTTGGTTCCAGTGCTGGCAAAGAGCAGGCGCTGCGGACGAGCACCAAGATTTGCCAGCCGCTGCCAGCGATCTGACTCCAGCGTGTCCCGGTACGCCTTGTAGACCTGTTGGCCAATGGCAACGCCCAATTTATCGCGCAACGCATTGGGAACCTTGTCCATAGTTGCGCCATCCCAACGGCTCAGAAAGACCGAAGCGACTGAGCGAACATCTGGGCTAAGCCCAGCGGACACCCGCCGCTCCAAGCCCCGCATATATGCTTCCGCCGATGCAACGTATTGCTCGCGAGAAAAAAGAAGCGTGACATTAATCGCGATGCCGTTTGCAATGGATTCCTCGATCGCCGGTACGCCGTTACTTGTGCCCGGAATCTTGATGAACAGATTCGGAAGATTTCCCTTTCCGCGGAGAAACTTTGCTGCCGATACAGATTTCTCGGTGTCGTAAGCGAGAAGCGGCGACAGCTCAAGGGAAACGAAGCCGTCGACGCCTGCCGTGCGTTCGTGAATTGACGCGAACAGATCAGCAGCTCGCGTCAAGTCCTGCAATGCCAGTTCGAAGAACAGTTCTTCAGGGGAGATGCGCGTCTTCATTAGGCGGCCAACCTCCGCATCGTACGAGCTGCTCTCAGATATGGCGTGCTCAAAGATGGTCGGATTAGAGGTTAAGCCCGTAATCGAAAGATCATCGATATAGCGTTTCAAAGTGCCGTTGTTGAGCAGGTCACGGGTAATGTTGTCGAGCCATAGACTCTGCCCCAGATCATGAAGTTGCTGGGTCGCTTTCATGAATTTTCCTCCTGGTCGTTTGATGATGATGATAAGTATTGCCAGACCGGCTGAAAGAGTGCGTTCTTGTACATCAATGTCCACCAACCAGCGCACTGAATGCCAGCCAAACGGGGAAGATCGCTCAGCGCACGACACAGCGCCTCATCGACTTCATCTTTGTGCAAACTAAGAATTTGAGAACTCATTTCCGCGGTGAGCCCCATCAGCATTCGCAAGACGAAACAGTTGCGACTCACCCGAGGCAGCAGAAACAGGCGCTGAAGCTCGGGGGGCAGACTGGAAGGTATTTCTGCCTGCGGCAAACACTCATCCCGGAGTTGGATCGCGCACTTCGCCGCCGCGACGAGCAGTTCATCCACGGCGCCCGCGCATCCTAACGCGGTGATTGCATCCGAGACCGCGCATTCGGCCGCTTCGATGGTGCCGGTTAGCATCAGAGCCGCGAGAAAGGCCTCGCGAACATGAGTTTCTACTGTCATCGTACAACCTCTCCCGATGTGTAGACATGTGGCGACGAGCTGTGTGTTTGACGAACCCAAGTCGGCTGATTGACGTCTTTGGCAAGAAGGCCGAGCACGCGATCGGGGCTGCCAAGGTCCGCCCATCCCGAGCCAGAGTCGCGAAGCACCAAGAGTCTTTTCGCTTGTTGGGCCAGGATGTCGCGTGAAAAGTCGACGCTCGGCAAGCGCGCGTACGTGGTCGCCAGATCGTTATCGGCAAGTGCGTGCGTTACCGAAAGAACCACGTCAGGGAGCTCGGAACAAAGCAACTCAAGGGAAGTAACCGCACTGCCTACAGCAACGAAAGTATTCCAGAGGCAACCACTTTGTAAGAGAGCACGCGCCTGAGGCAATGCTGGCTTTTCCCAGAATCGATTGACCCGACACAGCGGCCTTGCTTGTGCTTGCGATACAGTTGGCCCAGGTTCGATCCAGCCGTACTCAGTTTCCGCGTACTCGGCCTCGGCCCCGACGATGACGAGTGACTGGGGGAACCGCTCCGCGCCCGAGGTCGCCGATCTGACCATTGACCTGAACGACTCGTCATCGGAGTAGTAATGATCGCAAGGAAAGAATCCCACGACCGCGACGGGATCAGCCTGCATAATCTGAACGAGCGCGACGATGATTCCGATCGCAGTGCCCCGGTTCATGGGTTGCGCAATGACGAGTGAGTCTTTGGCGTCCGCAAGTTCCTTGCTGTAATACCTTTCATGGGCACAAGAAACCACGAATACCTGCCGGTCACCAGGAAAGAGTGGATCGAGACGAGCGCGCGTCTGACTCAAGAGGCTTTCCGAACCGACTATCGGGCAGAACTGCTTCGGGCGATCGTCTCCCACGATCCTCACGGTCAGATCTCGCAGCCGAATCCCGTCGCCCCCAGCCAGCAGCACGGCCCACAAATGCCGAGGCATCGGCGGCGGGGTTGGTATCGAAACGTTCGCCAGGGTCATGATCTTGCCCTTCGCACGAGAGCCGGGGCCGCATCGCCGGCAAAGTTTTGAACCAACACAGCAATCTCATCGGCGGCGGTATCAAGCGCGAAATCAGATGGACCGGCCTCCCTGTAAAAGAAGGACAGACCATCGATCTGGATCGTTCGATAAAACGTCGGATATTTCATGACAAGTTCCTGTCCTTGTGTCTCGATCTAACGATTTCCGCGAAGCCTTTACTAGCCCGCCACTTCAAAAATGATTTCCAGTTCAACCGGGGTCCCGAGCGGAAGGCTGGCAACGCCGTACACCAGACGACTCGGGTTCTTTTCTTTTCCGAATACGTCCTGCAGCAGCTCGGACGCGGCATCTGCGACCTTCGGCTGTTCGCGAACATCTCCCGAAGTCGCCACTGAGACGCCTAGCCGCACAATGCGTGTCACCTTATCGAGCGACCCAAGGTGTTGGCGAGCGACAGCGAGGCCATTGATCGCTGCGAGGCGAGCGGCTTCGCGCGCCTCCTCCAGATTCAGTTCCGCGCCGAGGCGGCCTACGAATTTGGCGCTGCGTCCCTCTGTCGGAAGCATCCCGGTCAAGAAAAGTAGATTGTCCGTTTGCACTGCCTCTGCGTAGACGCCGAACGGCTCCGGTGGCGCTGGTAGTTCAACGCCGAGTCGCTTCAAGCGGAGCTCTGCGCTCTCAGTGTCAGAACCGAGGCGTTTGGTCGTAGATGATTTCAAAACGGTTTTCATCTGTTCCTCCAGTCCTTCGTTCTTTAGTTGGTCTTGGAATCACCCGTCGGATGTTCGATCCCTAGGGCCGAGTAATATCGCGCGTCGAGAGTCCCTTCGGGTTCGATAAGGCTCGTTCCAGCCGAGTCGCTTGTCTGATCGGAAGTGTCCATGCTCGCTACCACTTCCCGTTGTGAGCGCCGGCGTCGACGTGCAGCACCTCTCCTGTGACATGACGAGCCTCCGCCAAATAGACGATCGCGTCGACAATGTCGGCAATATCAGATATCTCGCCCATCGGAGAAAGGCTCTGCAAAAACTCTCTGGAATCGTTTGCGTGCATGGGCGTATTCACGACCCCCGGAGCGACGGCGTTGAATCGTATGCCGTCTTTCGCGTACTCCATGGCGAGGCTCCGCGTGATCGCCTCGAGTCCGCCTTTCGTGACCATGGCGAGCGAAGCGGTAATGCCCGCGATAGGATGCTCAACCATGGCGCTGGTCACACAAATGACGCTCCCACCACTGTTTTGCCTCAACATTTGCTTGACAGCAAGCTGGGTGACGTAGATGTAGCCCTGCAGGTTCGTTCCGGACAGCTTTTCGAAATCCTCTGCCGTGTACTCTGTGAATGGCTTCGTGAAGAAGATGCCGGCGTTATTGACGACACCATCTATTGAGCCAAAAGTCTTTAGTGCCGTCGAAGCGATCTCGTGCCCGGTCGACGGATCGCCGATGTCACCTCGTACCACAGCCAGCCGATCCGTCGCAGCGAAGGTGGATGCTGTGATGTTGAGTGAGTTGGCGACTACGTTATAACCACGCTCGATGAAGGCGTTCGTAACGCCGGCACCGATTCCTTTGGGCCGCACCGGTCACGATCATCGTCTTGCGTTTCGTCTGCATTGTTTTCGGCGACTCCTTCTCGTTCCAGCAGAGTTGCTTGCACTACGACAGAGGCAATGCAGTGGCCGTCGCGAAATCACTGAAAACCCGTAGTCCCCGCACCGATCGATACTCACATGTCCGCAATGTGAGTCGGTGGTTCGACGGGACCGCCCCGAGAATGAGAAAGACAGCCGTTGGTGAGATCAAACCGAACATGCCTGAGCGAACTGCAAATACCAGACAGACGGCTGGGACGACGACAACACTCGGTTCTCTTTCTGCAGATACTCGATCACCTGTTGTTAGCGCTGGTTCATTCATCCCGCCATCGCCATCAACACAAACTGCAATGGATCGACAGTTCTCGCTATCGGTAGTTGCTCATAATCGCAACCTCCATCCCTCGCATCTAAATCCTGCCAAAACTGAGACAGTTTCAGTTTCCGTGCATTACGGGATACACACAACAGAGATTTTCTTCCGTCGCTCTGGCCATTAAGATCATTCAGCATTACGCTCGAACTGTTGGACACACTCAACGAGCATCCCGGCCGTACAAGACTCCCCCATCTCGGTATTGAACATTGCGTGGTATAGGTGGGGTTCCGGCCATTTCAGCCCGAGATACTGCTGGACGAATGCGGCTCGCGCTTTGTCCGTCGTGTCGATCTGTTCGATTGCCTTGTCCTGAGTTGCGCCCCTAGAGATCAGTCTGCGGATCTTATGATCGCGAGATGCATAGAGAAACACATGGAAGACATCCTTGCGATTGCGCAGGAAAAACTGCGAACCTCGGCCGACAATCACCGACGGACCGCTGGAAATTGCTGTCTTGACCGCTATTTCCGAAACAGCGGCAATCCGCCGCGCATCGAGCAAATGCAGCCGGTTGGTGGGCGGCAAGCCTCCCTCAAACGCGCCCCGAAGGAAGTCTTTAAAAACCCTATACACAACAGGATCGCTTCGCCATTCTCTCTGCTCGACCGCCTGTGGCGTACTCTCGGTCAGTCGCGCGATTTCCTGTGTTAACCGCTCGTCCCACAGACTCCATCCAAGGCGGCTGGCGGCCAAACTGGCAATTTCGGATGCTCCGCAGCCGAACTCGCGCTCAATTGTGACGGCGTGGACCATTGTGTTTGTCCTCAGCCCACTGCGACATCTCCGCCCGCTCCTGGATCATTTTTCTTCAAGAAAAACGCAAGAACGAACATGATGGAGCAGAGCGCGCCCAAGATCCAAAAGATATCCATATAGGACAGTGCGCCGCCTTGTTGATGCACCAATTCGTAGAATCTCGCAATTGCCTGGTCGTGCGCGTCCGCGGCCCGAAACCCAGAGTGCCCGATTTTTGAGCTCAGTCCATGGAGTGCCGAACGATAAGCCGGGGAATCGGGAGTGATGTGGCCGACGAGAATCTGCTGGTGATATTGAGCCCGTCGGGTAATCATCGTGGTCACGACGGAAGTTCCGATACTGCCGCCGATATTACGCATGAAATTGATCATGCCGGAGACGCTATTGCCTTTCTCTGGAGGAACTCCGATGTAACCCGCTGCCGTGATGGGGACAAATAGAAATCCGATTCCTACCCCTTGAGCGACGCGCAGCCACATCGCAAAGCGGAAGCTGACAAACAAATCGATCTGGTTCGCGCAATAGAACAGCCCAACAGCAAGGCACAGCCATCCTGTCGCGATCAGCCATCTGGCTTGAATCCTTGACGAAAGCCGGCCGACGATGGGCATCATCACCAGCAAGATTACTCCGCCGCCGGACAGGACGAGACCGGCAAGCTCTGCTGTGTAACCCATCAGTGTCTGCAGAAATTCTGGAATTAAGACCAGGGTGCTGAAGAGCATGAAGCCCATCATGAACATCATTAAGTTCGCCGTCGCGAAGTTGAAGCTCTTGAACATGCGGACATCGATGATCGGCTCTTTGCGGAGCCATTCCCAGATAACCAGCGAGATCAGGCAAACCGCTGCGGTTATCGCCAGGGTCGTGATGAAATGCGAGCCGAACCAATCGTCTTCCTGCCCCTTGTCCAGAACAACCTGCAGCGAACCCACTCCCAGCGTCAGCATGGATATTCCGATGTAGTCCACCCGGATACCCCCGCGCCTTAAGCGACGGAGGAACGGCGGATCTTCGACTAGGGTGTGCGTCAAATAAAGAGCGAGAAGGACCACGGGCAGCGTGATGAAAAATATCCAGCGCCACGAGTAGCTGTCAGTAATCCAGCCTCCCAGCATCGGCCCGACCGTAGGGGCGAGAACTGCAGTAATGCCGTAGACAGCAAACGCCGAGCCGCGCTGCTCCGGAGGAAACGTATCGTTGAGAATGGCTTGTGCCATCGGTTGCAGTCCACCGCCGCCGACGCCTTGCACAGCTCGAAACAACAGCAATAGCGGCAGGTTAGGCGCTAAGCCGCAAAGCAGTGAACTCACGGTGAAAGTAGCAAGCGACATCATGAAATACCGCTTGCGGCCGATGATCTCCGCGAGCCACCCGCTGATGGGTAGAACGATCGCATTTGCAGCGAGATACGAGGTGAGCACCCAGGTGCTGTCGTCGTAGCTGGCTCCCAGACCTCCGGCGATGTAAGGCAATGCAACGTTGGCAACGCTCGTGTCCAGGACTTCGATAAACGCCGCCATCGACACGGTGGCGGCAATCGCCCAAGGGTTTACCTTGGGGCGCCAGACGACCTGCTCCAACGGAAGGGTCAGCGCTGTGGCGCTCATCGCAGGTACACTTTCGCTTCGATATTCATACCCGGCCGAAGCTGGTGATCGCGATTCTCGTCCGACTCCAGAACGATCTTGACCGGAACTCGCTGGACAATCTTGACGTAGTTGCCCGTTGCGTTTTCGGGCGGCAGCAAGCTGAAAATGGGTCCCGTTGCTCCCGCAATGCTGTCCACATGACCGTGGTAGGTGCGGCCGTTCGAGTCGAGGACAATCTCTGCTCTCTGGCCCACGCGCATGTGTTTGAGTTGGGTCTCTTTGAAATTCGCGGTGATCCACACCTGATCCAGGGGAACCACAGTGAGCATTTGCTCCCCAGGATCGACATTCAACCCGACGACAACCTTTTTCGTGACCTCCCCGGCTACCGGTGCAAATATTTTCGTGTACCCCAGATTCAACTGCGCTTGTTCGACCGCAGCTCGTTTCTGGTGTACATCCGCCAAGGCCGAAAGGGCTTTCGCGCGCGTTGAGGCAACGCGTTGCGGCCCGGCTTGGGCATTTTCGTAGTGCGCCTCAGCCTCAGTGAGGCGGCTGCTCGCTTCTTGAACGGCTTGTTGAGCTGCGGCCTCGTCTGCTTCTGCCGCAGCTATAGCAGCGACATCGGTCGCCGCGGCGGCGTAAGCATGGTCGTAGACTTGCTTCGGTAGTTCCTCCTTCACGAGTAGCAAGCGATAACGGGCAACGTCATCTTGAGCCTTTACATTTTCCGCTTGCGCTTCCAAAACGCGGGCGTGGGCGGCGGCGGCTTGCTTTTCTGCTGCCTCGATCGCTGCTTCCGCATTCTTAATATCCGAGGAGGTGAATTTTAATTGGCTTGAGGTCTCGACGGAAGATATGGGCACGTCGATATTCGAACTTTTCGCGGCAGCCTCAGAACTGTCCAGCGATGCCTGGGCTCTTGCCAATGCCACCTCGTAGTCTTCCGGATCGATTTCCACGAGTGTGAAACCCTCATCGACCCATTGGTTGTCCTCAACCTTGACCTTCTGAATATATCCGGAAATGCGAGCGCTGACAGGGTAAAGATGGACGTCCACCTGCGCATCGTCGGTGGATTCGAATCCGGAAAGATAGCGCCAGAAGAAAGCACCAGCAACGGCCACAACAACCAACGAGGCAAGAAATATCCAGCGCTTGTACGAGCGCCTCCTCGGATAAGTGGAAATCGGCGGGGCAGCTGCGCCGGCGTTGTCCGGTGTTGTGTTTGGCGGAGTTGCCTGCGGTGGATTCGTTGCCGGATTTTGCTCAGTCATGCTCATTTTCCCTCCATGTATTCCCCAAAGCGTGATTCCGCGACGCCTGTCGATCTTGCCAGAGATATTTTTGCGAGGTTGTAGCTGTAAAGACTGGCAATGTAGGCGTCAGTAGCGATTGCGAGCGCATCTTGCGCCTGAACGACTTCAATGTTGTCTGTAACTCCCGAAACGAATCGATCGCGAGATTGTTCCAGGTTCCGAGTGGCTAGCGTTACCGCGCTTTTCTCGACGGAGACTTCTTGCGCAGCCGCTTCCAGATCGAGATAAGCGTCGCGAACCTCCTGATCGATCCTGGCGCGCAAGTCTTCCAGTCGCTGGCTTTCTCTCGTTAGCGAAGCGCCGGCGCGGAGAATATCCCCATGTACTCTTCCGCCCTGAAAAATAGGAATGCGGAGTGTGGCAGCCGCGTCAACGGTGCCGTGTGACGAGCCCGGGTTAACTCCCGAGAGACCGTAATCGACTTCCACGCCTAACGATGGATAACGCTCGGCAGAAGCGGCTCTTCTCTCGAGCTCAGCCGACCGGACCTGGTTCATCTGGCTCTGAAAGTCTGGGCGAGCCTTGTAGGCGCTTTGGATCGCCTCATCGAGACCCGAGGGCGTCAGCTCCTGGTAAGGGACGTGGGTGGTTATCCCGAACTGTTGGCCCGGAGGGAGACCGATAGCTCGCGCCAAAACCAACTTCTCCTTCGCCAGGTCATTTCGCGCGACAATCAGTTTCTGTTCCCGTGATTGCAGTTCGACCTGTGAGCGCAGAACGTCCACGGCCGAGGCAAGGCCTGCGGTCTTCTGGTCAGACGCCTGTTGAAAAAGTGCCTTGGAGGTGTCCCGTTGCGACGTGGCAGACTCAACTTCCGATTGATCCGCGATAACCAGTAAGTAGCTGGAGACAGTAACAAGCACGATAAGCTCGCGAGCGTCTTTGGAGCCGAACTCTGCCGACTTCAGCTGCGCCTGTGAAGCTCGCGCCCGCTCGATGGATGCCCAATCAAGAAGGGATTGCGTGAGATAAGCCCGCGAGTCGAAATAGCCAAATGGGCCAACGATCGGAGGTTCTCCGTGAATGGACAGACCAAACGCCGCCCTTACATTGATTTGATGAACTCCGAAACCCGTGTCGGTTATTACATTGGGAAGCAGCTCGCTCAGCGCTTGCCAATGCTGCCCCCGCGCGTCGGAAACGACATCGCTGGCCAAAACTCCACCCAGGTTTTGCTTGAGTCCAAGGGCGACGGCGTCTTTGAGAGAGAGCGCCACCGGCTTTGCGCTGAGTTTTCCCGCAGGAACTCCGCCGAGGTACGGATTCTGCGACAGGCTTTGATAGTTATTCTGCCCGGCTTGAACGGCTGCGCGCGGTGCTCCTGTTACTTCGGCCAGAGCTATCGGGTTGTACGGCGCCGGCGTGGCTGGCGGGTTGTACTGTGCAAGGGCCCCTACTCCGCCGAGAAGGGCAGGACCAAGCAGGAATAACTTATTCCAAGGTGTGCACCGCATGTCGTATCCGTGCTAGAGAGATTTCGGGCGTCGTACTCTAAGTACACTCCGCCCCGTAGGGACCGGAAGCTTGCCGAGTCGTGAAGCCAGCGTCGGTTCGACACCAGCGTCCCGGAAGGCAAAGTACGGGGCCGCGAATTCCTCCAGCCAGAAGCCGGTCTTGCGACCAGTGTTGCCCGATCGATCATGCGACGTTAGCACCATCAGTGTTTTCATGTTCGTTCTCCGATGTTTTGGTATTACGCTCGAATGCCAGCAGTGTTCAGCGATTGGCTATAGTTGTGCACGCAAGCCGCGTACCACAGCGAAGATATAGAAACGAAAGACAAAGCGGGGACCGTCGCGCGCTATTGTTGGCGGACCGACTCAGCGGGTCGACGCGATCCGACGTTGATCATCACGCGATTCGCCAGAATGACCTTGATCGTCATTGGTCTGGCTCGGGGCCACGCTCTCCCATGTCTCGTAGGCACGAAACTCCGAGAAAGCGATGCCGTTCGGAGACTTCAGCGTGAACCGATCCTGCGCGGCGAATACACTTATCCTGACGCTGTTGCGTTTCATTTCAAAAGCTCCTTTTCCTTTAGCGGTGTTAATTGACAGCGAGTGAGCTCGCTGTTTTTGCTTGACGAACTCGCGGATCGACTCAGCGCTCTCATCCGCAGCGGTTATAAAGCGCCGAAACTCTTAGCGGCTAAGCAGCCTTCCGAGCTGCGAGCAATTCCACCAGTGCCTTGGCCGCAGCAGTCGACGAAGCCGGATTCTGGCCGGTCACGACTCGACCGTCAACTACCGCGAAGGGTGCCCAGTCGGCTGCCTTCTCGTAGATGCCGCCGATTCTCTTCAGTTCGTCTTCAACAAGGAAAGGAACGACGTGAGTCAAATTGACCGCGGCTTCTTCGCCGTCAGTAAAGCCGGTTACGCGCTTGCCTTTGACGAGAGGCTCGCCCTGATACATTACGCGATGGAAGACAGCTGGCGAATGACAAACGGCAGCCACGGGCTTGCCGGAGTTGTAGAAAGACTCGATCAACGCGATGGAATCGGGATTGTCGACGAGATCCCACATTGGACCGTGGCCTCCCACGTAAAATATGGTGTCGAAATCCTCCGATTTCATGTCGGAGAGCTTCACTGTCTGAGATAGTTCCTTCTGTGCTGCCGTATCCTGCTTAAACCGTGTCATCGCGGGAGTTTGATTCTCCGGCAAATCGCTCTTTGGATCGATCGGGGGCTGCCCTCCTTTTGGCGAAGCCAGCGTCAGCTCGACACCAGCGTCGCGGAAGACAAAGTACGGGGCCGCGAATTCCTCGAGCCAAAAGCCGGTCTTGCGGCCAGTGTTGCCCAATCGATCATGCGACGTTAGCACCATCAGTATTTTCATGTTCGTTCTCTTTGGTCTTGGTATTACGCTCGAATGCGAGCATTATTCATCGATTGCCCATAGTTGTGCACGCAAGTCGCGCGCCAGGACGAAGGTATAGAAACGAAAGACCGAAGTAGAGACCGTCGCACACTATTGTTCGCGGGCCGACTCAACGGGCCGACGAGAACCGACTTTCCAATCCAGGTCGCGGGGAACTCTTGCGTTGTCTTCCGTCGACGCCGCGACACCGACCGCCGTCATCTTCCGCTTCGGTCCCGCGTATCTTTCAAGTGCTGCAAGCGGAACGTCTGGAATCAGACCTGCCAGCCAATCCACGTCAGCGCAATACTTAACCTCGAAGGATGGATCGCCCAGGCGAGAAGCAGCCCCGACAGAATCGACGGTCGCTCGTTTGCTCCGCCGTATATATTTCCTGGAAAGGCATCTGATGGCACGGCTCGTATCAATTAATGTTGGGCTTCCTCGTGACGTCACATGGAGGGGCGAAAAAGTCCACACCGGGATTTGGAAACAGCCGGTGCCGGGCAGGATTGCAGTCCGTCGCCTGAACGTGGAGGGCGATGGACAAGGGGATCTCGCTGGGCATGGAGGCGAACACCGCGCGGTGATGGTGTATCAAATGGACGCTTATCGCCACTGGGAGGCTCAGCTCGGCCGCAACGATTTTTCATTCGGACAGTTTGGTGAGAACTTCACAGTAGCCGGCTTACCCGATGATGAGGTTTGCATCGGCGATCGATACCGCATTGGAAGCGCGCTCTTCGAGGTTACTCAGCCGCGCGTCACATGCTATCGCGTGGGTATCAGAATGGCTGAGCCAGCAATGGCTGCTCTACTCGTATCACATCACAGGCCTGGCTTCTACTTTCGCGTTCTGGAAGAGGGTGAAGTTGGCGCTGATGACGAAATCACGAAAGTGGCGGATGGCCCCGAACGTATCACAGTGGCCGACATTGATGCCCTGCTGTATTTGCCAAACCCCTCTCGTGAACAACTCGAACGCTCGTTGCGAGTGTCGGCACTAAGCCCCGGCTGGAAAACCTCTTTAAAGGCGCTCGCAGAGCAGAATACTTCGCAGGCAGGGAATCCCGGGCTCAAAGCTTCAGCCGGGCCCCCACCAGCGTGGCCAGGCTTTCGACCAATGCGCGTCGCACGACTGGAGCGAGAGACTGCCGACGTGGTCTCGCTGTACCTCGAACAACCCGACAGGCCATCTCTGCCCGTAGGTCTGCCCGGACAGTTTCTGGTGCTACGCTTGCGCACAACCCCGGACGGCCCGGCGCTGCTCCGGAACTACTCGATGTCGGGGATGCCCGGTGCCGGGACTTATCGGGTGAGCGTCAAACACGAATTGAACGGGGCCGTTAGCTCTTATCTTCACAATCATGTGCAAGCGGGCGACGTCTTGGAGGTGAGCGCGCCTCGGGGAGGTTTCACACTGAGGTCTGGCGATGCGCCGGTCGTTTTGCTCAGTGCCGGCATCGGGGCAACGCCCGTACTCGCCATGCTGCACTCGCTTTCTTCGGCGGCGTCACGTCGCGAGATCTGGTGGATCTACGGAGCGCGTAACCGAGCCGGGCACCCGTTTGCGCAAGAGTCGCGTGGACTATTGCAAACGCTGATGAACAGCCGAAGTCATATTGTCTACAGCAAGCCCGCTTCTGAGGATAAACCCGGCGTGGATTACGACTCAGTTGGGCATGTGGACATGCCGCTGCTCGATCGGATCGGCGTAGCCCGCGATGCGGATTTCTACTTGTGTGGTCCACCATCATTCCTTAAGCAACTGACTGCGGGCTTGAAGACATGGGGCGTCGATTCCACACGAATTCACACTGAGGTGTTTGGGCCGGAAGCGCCGATCACACCCGGAATTGCGCGATCCTCCCGCCCGCCGGTCCACGCTCCGGGGGAACCCGGCACCGGCCCTCAAATTTCATTTACCCGAAGCGGGCTCACGGTTTCGTGGGATTCACGCTTTTCCAGTTTGCTGGAGCTCGCAGAAGCGTGCGATGTGCCTGTTCAGTGGTCGTGCCGTACAGGAGTCTGTCATACCTGCGAATGCGGATTGATCGGAGGAAGTGTCCACTATCAGCCTGATCCACTCGAGCTACCAGCTGCTGGGAATGTGTTGATTTGTTGTTCGACGCCGTCTGGCGATGTCGAAATCGACTTGTAATTGCCGGCGAGAACGACACCATTTCACCAATGGCCTGCCTCAGCAAATCTCGCGCCTCTGTCAACAGTCAACTGACTGTGTCAGCCGACTGGTCCTTCCGCCATTCAGCGCAACAATCGAACCGTTTTGACGGACGTAAGCGCTTGATTTCGAGTACGCTCGACTCTTCCGCAACCCGGTGGCAGTTGGTTCGTGAAAATGCCTTTAGCCAGATTGTGCGCGATTCAAATACTCCTCTTGAGCAGTGCAACTCTTCCAACTGTGTTCGATTCCCTCGCTGCGATCAAGGGAAAGGCAACCAATTGCTTTTCCCTGCCGCTGGCCACAAAACCCAAACAGCGCGGCCGCACCGTTGGGTATCGCCACCGGCTCGACCGAGGTCGCGAGTCCTCCTCGTGGAATCCCGCTCTAATGATCTTCCGTCTTATCTCCAGTACCACGCCAATATCTGCAATCACCTCCGAAGTTCCGATTCCAATAGCTGCACGGAACGTGCCAACGGTCGGCTGGAGCCGCCTGCACCGCTCATTTCTTGCATGTCACGACATATCCTCCCGGACTTGGAGGGAATGGTTGTGACTCAGTGTCAGGTGACCATACGACGTGTCGACAACTCGTCGTCGCAGGCTCCCTCACAGGTGCGGTGAGGCGGTTCTGACGGGAAGAGGTTTAGTTTTACGGACATTCATTGATGCGTCCAATTGGAATGCTGCGTGCATTCAGCCAACACGAAAGGACAACACTTATGCGAAAAGCACAATACCTTCTCTGCTTGACATTCGCTGCCGCTCTCATTGCGGCAGGCGCGGATGACACGACCGCACGGCTCGGGAAAGCCGCTGCTGTTCTCAATAAGATGACGCAATCTGGGCACGACATTCCGGCGGGAGAATTCGCCAGTGCCGATTGCGTCGTGGTCATTCCCGGATTCAAGAAAGGAGCGATTGTTGTTGGAGTAGGCCACGGGCGGGGATTCATTTCGTGTCGGAATTCCGGCAATTGGTCGGCACCAGGCGCGATTACCCTGGATAGCGGCAGCTTGGGCGTACAACTCGGTGGCGAAGAAATGGACATCGTAATTCTGTCGACGGACAATGGCTTGCGTTCCAAGCTGCTCTCTGATCGTTTCTCGATCGGGTCGGACGCTTCGGCTGCCTGGGGAAATGGCGCGTCTGCACATGGCGATCCCAACGCAAAGATTCTTGTTTACGGCCACACCAAGGGAGCCTTCGCGGGCTTCGATCTTGACGGTGCAACCCTGAAACCCGATGACTCCGGCAACAAAGCCCTCTATGGAAAGACACTAAGCAACGGCGAAATTGTCGCAGGAGCAACGGTGCCTTCAACTGCGCAGACGTTCGTCGCAACGATCGCGCAATCGTCCAGTCGCTAGTTCAACAGCACTCCGCACGGAGCACGGGATTCGGAGGCGCGAGATGCGTCCGATCTGGTCCGTGTTAAACGCATCGGGGAATATATGCCCAGGAAATATATGCGTAGATATCTGGACTTCATCGGGAACATTGGCCTGTTTGCGGTGCACGCCGCGCAGCGGGTGCTGGTTCCTCCCTTTGAATTCCAGATGATCCTGCGACAGATCGAAGTGGCTGGGTGGAAATCACTGCCACTGGTGTTGTCTTCGGGCTTCGCTTTAGGGCTTGTGCTGGCGCTTCACACGCGGACCACTCTGGTCCAATTTGGAGCTCAAGCAAAAATGCCCGAAGTTCAGTCGTTGGCATTCTTCAACGAGATTGGACCTCTCCTTGCCGGATTGCTGATGGCTGGGCGAGTGGGAGCGGGCATTGGCGCGGAGTTGGCGAACATGCGCGCAACCGAACAGATAGACGCGATCGAAGTGCTTTCCATCGATTCATTCAAAATGTTGGTGATTCCCCGCATCATTGCCTGTTCGATCGCGCTTCCGATGCTTACGGTCTTCATGGATGTGGTGGGGCTTGCGGGAGGCTACATAGCGGAACGCGCGACCTCCGATCTATCTGTCCAACTCTATATTTCCCGCGCTTTCCACAACGTGAGCTGGGCAGCCTTTATTCCTCCAACCCTCAAGACGGCCATTTTCGGAGTCGTTATTGGCCTGATCTCCTCTTACCTCGGTTACACGACCGATGAGGGCGCTGCAGGCGTTGGGCGCGCAGCCACGAACAGCGTTGTCATCTCGTCCCTCGCCATTATTCTTATCGACGTTGTCCTGGTAAAGACCATCTTCTTCCTGTTCCCGGAGACGGCGCTATGAACGGCGGCAATCCTCCGGCGATAGCTTTCCGCGAAGTGTCCCGCTCATTCGGCGGCCGAGCCGTTCTGAACAACGTTTCCTTCGAAGTTGCGTCAGGAGAAACCTTTTGTCTCTTGGGGCGAAGCGGAATGGGAAAGAGCGTGACCTTGAAACTCACTATCGGCTTAGTACAACCGGATGCAGGTTCAATCTGCGTCCAAAACGACAACATTGTCGGGATGGACGAAGACGGACTCTCGAAGCTAAGAAGCCGAATCGGCTTCCTTTTTCAGAGCGCCGCGCTTTTCGATTCGTTGTCGCTCCACGACAACCTCGCGTTGCCTTTGAAGCGCTTGCGGGAGAAAAAGCCGGATGAAGAGATTGAGACCATCGTTCAAAAAAACCTGGATGATGTGGGTTTGGGAAGAGAAGGCCGCAAGATGCCGGCGGAACTGTCAGGGGGCATGCGCAAACGGGCAGGACTGGCTCGAGCCCTTATGCTCAGTCCCAGTATCCTGCTCGTTGACGAGCCAGTCAGCGGACTGGATCGCGTGACGGCGTCAGAGATCGACGACCTCTTATTACGCGTCCGAAAGCGCGACAACACCACGATGGTGATTGTTACTCACGACACCCGGGAAGCTCGTCGTGTCGGCGACCGCGCCGGGGTTCTAGATAATGGCAATCTCATCGCGGTAGGCGGCATGGACGAGTTGGCGAAGAATCAGAGCGCTTTGGTGAGAGCACTGGTTTCCGAGGCACAATAGTATGCGCACTCATAGCTGGGCTATCGGACTGTTCCTGATCTCGGGCATTGGACTGTTCACCGCAATCCTGTTTCTAATCGGAAACCGTCACGATGTTTTCGGCAAACATGTGGAGTTCTACGCGGAATTCTCGGACATCGGCGGATTGCCGCGTGGCGCGCAGGTGCGAGTTGCCGGCGTCGAGGCAGGCGAGGTCAAGGGCATTGAAATTCCGGCCGGCCCAGCGTCGAAGTTCCGGCTGAAGCTTCAGGTGAGAGCGAACGCGCGAGGAATGATCCGCACCGATTCGTTGGTCTCTATTCGGACCGAGGGCATCGTTGGCGACAAGTATATCTTCATTCGAGAGGGTACAAGCACCGCCGCACGGGCGCCGGACGGAGCCACGCTTCCCAGCAAGGAGCCCTTCGACATAGGGGCGGCATTAGAGAAAGGTTCCGCGTTGTTGGATAAAAGTTCCGCGCTGTTGGATAACGTTCGGGGCAGTGTTACTGATCTTCATGGCCGGCTCGACGTCGCGCTCGATTCCGTAACCAAGACAGTGAATCATATTGACGGCCTGGTTACAGTAGTGCAGCCGGACATCAGAAAGCTGGCCAGCAATACCAGCCAGATCACGGACACGATCAACGGAATTGTGTCGGATTTGAATGCGGGTAAAGGGCCGGCAGGCTTGCTCTTGAAAGATGAAACTACGAGGAAGCAGCTGCAGGCGACTCTATCCAATGCGCAGCAAGCAACCTTAGACCTGAGCGATGCTTCGGCGCGAGCCGATCGGCTTCTCGCAGATGTGCAGTCCCGTGACCTCGCGTCGAAAGCGCAGGCAATTCTTGAGAACGTGCAGGCGATGTCGGAACAACTCAATCAGGCGATCAAAGGCGCTTTGGGGCCGGATAACGTGGGCGAGGACGGAGCGACTAATATCCGTGAAACACTTTCAAACCTAAATCGTGGAACCGCCAATCTTGCGGAAGACACGGAAGCGCTAAAGCACGAATTCTTCTTCCGGGGGTTTTTCAAAACGCGCGGTTTTTATGACTTGGAGCATTTGTCGTCGGCCGATTACCTCAAGGGATGTCAGCGTCAGAATGCTTGCGGGTCCCGGGCCTGGCTGGATGCGGCGAACTTGTTTGCTACCGGCAGCAACGGTACAGTGCAACTAGTCGAAAGTGGGCGCCACGCGATCGACAGCGCGGTTGCACCAGTCGTGGATTCACTCCTGGATCATTTGGTTATCGTCGAAGGTTACTCCAGTATGGGAGCACCTGACCAGCAATTTGTAACCTCGCGAAGACGCGCGGATCTGGTTCGCGAATATCTCGAGGCGCATTTTCACCTCGTACACAGCGACGTCGGAATCGTGCCTCTTCGGGACAAGCCGCCGCACTGCGCCGGACGAGATACGTGGAATGGTATTGCGATTGTGCTTTTCGACGACCGCCGAAAATGACCAACGGCCACCATTTCGACAGTTTCCAGTGCAAACGGAGACTCTGATGCAATTGCTGTTCCGCGGCGACTGCCACTAGGACCGCGACCGGGTGCCGGGCTGCCGGTCTTCACTACTTCATTAAACCTCTGTCTGGTTTGAATGCGATTGATTTCATCAAGCGCGTCTTCGGGAAGAGCGGAGATGTTGAAATTTTCCCGCGCGCGGGCTGCAGTTCTAGGCGTTGTAAGCAGAGGCTCGCCACCCTGTACCGCCCAAGCCAACAGTAGCTGCGCTGGCGTCTTGCCAACTCGTTGCGGCAATTGCCGAAATGACTCGAACTTCAAGCGGCCCCGGCCTCAGTCCGTGACCCAATGGCGCAAAAGCCCAAAATACGATGTCGTTCTTCTTGCAGAATTCCATAGCGGCGCTTCCGGCAGATACGGATGCGATCCTGGCTCGTCCCCTGGTTGAAACGCAAATGGTGTGTGACTGAGATAGAGATCCAGATAGCTGAGCCCGAGTCTGTCCAGAACTCGCCTAAAAAGCCGGTTTGACGCGCTCAGGCCGATGATTGGTATTCCACAATTTTGTGGTAACAAAGATGTCTTCGCGCGCAATCCCTCCAGCGGCAAGTCCAGCCTGCAACGCCTCCGCCCACTTCACGCTCGTTCCGGTATCGTTCCGCGCAATCAAAGTGTCGAAATCCAGCTTCCAGCGCGTCTCTGGTAGCACTTATCGTCGCAGCTGCATCCATTTCCGCCAGGAATCCTTATTCACATCACTTCGGAACGATCATTCACATGCCCCGGAATCCGCATTTTAGGGGACGATTTGTCGCTAGCCGGCAATCCGTCAATTGGGCCGGCTTACGACCGAAAGGTCAGCCTCCCTCGCCTAATCTCCGGGTGACCCGTGATCCAGATGCCATCCGGAAATATCCCGAACTACAACAATTTTCCCTTCAATGTAGTTGCCTATTCTGGTCACACTCCCGCTGCCTTCAGGGCGGCCAGCACGCGGTCGTCCCGAAAGGGAACCCTTCGGATGCGAACGCCCGTAGCATCGTAGATTGCGTTCCCGATGGCCGCAAGCATAGGTTTGAGCGATGCCTCACCGGCTCCATAGGGCGGCAGATCGGGGCGGTTAGGATTGGGATCGCCGTTCACCAGGACGATATCAATGCGCTCCGGAATGTCGGTGTGGCGGAGAGTCTGATACGAGAACCAGTCCCGGCTCGTCACCTTCTCGGTATCAAATCGCACTTCTTCGCGAAGAGCCCGACTCAGGCCGTGAAGCGTACAGCACTCGACCGTGTGCCGCAGGCTCTCGGGATTGACTACAAGACCGCAGTCATGTGCGCACACGAGGCGCTTCGCCCATACGTGACCGGTTTCTCGGTTCACTTCGACCTCTGCGATCTGTGCCACAACGGTCTGGCCGCGAAACGCGTAGGCGACGCCACGTCCGGTGAGGATGTTCTCGTTGCCTATCGGTTTCGGGGAAGGCCGCGAATTCCAGCCATAAGCTTCCGCAGCGGCTTTCAGAACCGCAATGGAACGTGCGCGCCGGAATCCGCTGTCGTCATTCGTGCCAGCTTTGATCATCTTGATGCGAAACTCAAGCGGATCAGTCTTCGCTGTCGCCGCCGCTTCGTCGATGAACGATTCCGCCGCAAAGGTCGGTTGAGGGCCATTCGGATCGCGGAGGTTGCCGGTGCGAAGCGGCGTTTCCCACACACTCGGCAGGCTAACCACCTCCCCAACCATTTTGCGATTGGGAATGGCGTACATATCAGATG
>JBAUZG010000132.1:0-20295 GCA_049585195.1 Bryobacteraceae bacterium
CCTATCGCCGATGAGTCTCGATTGAGAAGCTTTGTTTGGTGACGTAAAGATTTTTTTGAATCGCTTGCGGTAGATCGCTCGACTCGAGCGTACGCGTGCCGAGGTCGCCTCGGCCGAAGATGTACGAGTCGTATCAACCAGATAATTATCAGGGGCTATCCTAAGCTCTTGCGTACCGCTCGCTGTTTGGCTTCGATCCGCTCAGACCGTAGAACAAGATGTACAAGTAGCAAATCACCGAAAGAAAGAACGAGTCGTGAAGCCCAATATAGTCGGCAAGTACGCCTTGTATCACCGGCAGGAGTGCACCGCCCACGATGGCCATATTCAGGATCCCAGATCCGTTTCCCGTCGGAGGACCGAGCTCTGCCACTCCCAAGCTGAAGATGGTGGCGACATGATCCTGGCCGAGTGCCGCCGACTCCTTGGCATGCAAGTGCCGATCCAGAGAAGCACGGAATCACAGCCGGACACCGATTACCGGGACCGCTACGAGGAACTCACCGGCTGTTCGTTGCGGCAATGTCCGCAATGCAGGCAGGATGGTCATTGTCCAAATTCTGCCGAGGTTAGCACGCACGTTGCCGATAGTAATCGACTCATCATGATCTGTGCACGAAGCTCGAACTCGCGACGAACAGGCTTGGCTTCTCCAGTGCCGGACACGAAGTATTGCCTTCCCACGCCTGGACTCGTTCTTTTGGGGCGATTGGATACACAATTCCTCCATCAGCCGCTTCAATAATCAACTCGGACTTCCATTCAGCGCCTGCATTCCTCCTTTTCGTGATCTCCCGAGAAGATGCGGACGATTCAAAACCCACAGGCTGACCTGTCGTGGAGCGGTTCAGTCCAATCCGTTTTTAGCCCACCGCCGCGGGAGCCCGGTACCACGGGTTGCGGACGAGGGCGTGCCGTTCCGAGATGTCGCTGGTGTCATCAGTCCGCGCTTGGACATTCCCGTGGTGAGCAAGACCTCCGAGGAAGCGAAGGACCATTTCGGTTGGTTTGCGCGTTTCGTAGCGGCCGATATGCCGGCCTCAAGCCAGCAAACGCGGGAGTTGCTGGGCTGGGAGCTGAAGCAGTCGGGTCTAATTCAGGATATCGATCGGCCGAGCTACTTCGAAACCGCGACAGACGAGTTCGCAATGGCGTAATATTCCAACACAAAAGGGAGTAACTACATGGACAACAAAACAGTTGGGAGGATGAAGGACAAGACCGCCATTATTACGGGAAGAAGTCGTGGTCTCGGCCGCAATACCGCTGTGAATCTTGCCCGTCGCGGCGTTGACGCTATCTTCACCTACCGTTCGAACCAAACGGAATCAGAGAATCTCATCAGCGAAATAGCAACGATGGGAAGAAGAGCGGCAGGATTCCGACTCGATACAGGGGATATTCACTTATTTGACGGATTCGTGGCGGAAGTGCGAAAGACGTTGCAAGGCTGGGGGCGGGAGCGGTTTCATTACCTTGTGAACAATGCCGGCAATTCGCTTCATAAACCGTTCGAGGAAACAACGGAAGCTGAGTTTGACGGCATCGTCAATGTGCATTTCAAGGGTGTATATTTCTTGACGCAGAAATTGCTGCCGCTGATAAACGACGGCGGTCGGATCATCAATGTCTCGTCCGGCTTGGCGCGTTTCACCATGCCGGGCACTTCAGCTTATGGAGCAGCAAAGGGAGCAGTGGAAGTGTTGACACGCTACCTGGCGAGAGAACTTGGACCACGGGGCATAACAGTCAATGTGGTTGCCCCAGGCGCCGTTCAGACAGACTTCAGCAGCGGCATAGTGCGTGATAATCCCGAGGTCAATAAGCGAGTAGCGGAGATGACGGTGTTGGGCCGCGCGGGAGTACCTGATGATATCGGACCGATGATCGCCTCACTTCTCTCTGATGAGAATCGATGGGTGAACGGGCAGCGGATCGAGGTCTCGGGCGGAATGTCGCTGTGAAGTAACTCACCTGCTCGGCTGTGCAGACCGGCTTGGGAACATTATCTGCACTTCCAACCCGTAACAAGTTCTCCACGGTTTCAGGCGCCTTGTCGTTCGAGAAGTTCTCGACCATGGGCGCGACGGATTTCGAGACTCTGACATCAGGCAGTTTCATTGATTATCATTTCTGGTGGGCAAAGTTTTGTCCAACCATGGGCTTCGGCAAAATAGGCACTGACGTTCTAAAGCCAGTGGCGAACAGCGCACGACGGTATGAAGCGGTGCTTCGCCTGAGCGAGGCGCTTTCTGCGTGTCAAGAGCCGGAGGAACTGACGAAGACCCTCTCGGAGCAATTAGGCGAATTCCTCGACGTTTTTCAGTTCTATATCATCGTCTACAAAGAGAATTCCACAGACGTCGAATGGGCTGTGCTGGGTTCAGAGAAAAGCCTCATCAGTGCGTATGCGGATGTGCCAATCGAACAGCGGCCATCGTGGCGCGCGTACGCCAGGCAGGAGCCGTTCCACATTGCCGACTGGGACACGGATGAAAGGGTTCCGGCGCGGCTTAAAGAAGGGATAGCAGCCCAAGGGCTGGAAATCGGTCCTCTGGTTTTTGTTCCTTTGACGACTCCGCACCGGCGCCTGGGCGCTTTGGGCATGTCCGGCTTTCCCGGGACCGTTTACAGCAACGATGACATCAGCTTTCTGCGGCTGATTGGCCGCGTCGTCGCATTTGCGATTGACGACAACTTCAATCTCAGAAAAGCTGAGGCAGCACAGGCAGAATTACAACGACAGAATGACCGGCTCCGACGAAGTGAGAGAGAGCTGCACGAATTCATCGAGAGTATTCCGGAAATGGCCTGGTCCGGAGCCCCCGATGGTTCTTGCACGTTTGTCAATAGGCGCTGGACGGAATATACAGGGCTTTCACTGGAAGATACGGCCGGCTCGGGTTGGAAGATTGTCGTTCATCCCGATGACCTGGAACGTCATCTCCAGAAGTGGCAAGCGTCGGTTGCAGCCGGCGAGCCATTCGAGCATGAGGTACGGTTCCATCGCGCCGCTGACGGACAACACCGCTGGTTTCTCGTTCGGGGTGTAGCACTACGCGACGAGCGCGGCGAGGTCCTGAGGTGGTATGGAATCGCCACCGATATTGAGGATCGGAAACGCGCAGAGCAAGCGATAAGCGTTCACAACAAACGGCTCCAGCTATTGCTGAAGCTGACGAACCAAATCACCTCGAAGCTGGAGCTTCGGGAAGTGCTGCGCGCGGTTTCAGCCAATATCCGTGAAGTCATGCATGGTGACGCCGTACATATCTCGCTACCCGATGCGGCATCTGGAAAGTTCCGGGTGTATGCGTTGGATTTTCCGGAAGGCAAGGGCTTTGTTAAGGAGGAGATGCTGATCACACCGGTTGGCGGTGTTAAAAGAGCTCTTGAAAAATTGGCGCCGGCTGTCAGAAGCACAGCCGATAGAGACGAGTTCCCTCCTGAATATTATGAGTTGCTGGTCGCTGAGGGAGTGAAGCGACAGTGCGTGATACCGCTTGTGAACCGGGGTCGAGCCATCGGAGTTCTGGCGATTGCCCGTACCTCAGATCGTTCCTTCATGCCCGACGAGATCCAGTTCCTCGGCGACGCATCAGGCCAGATAGCCATCGCCATTGAGAATTCGCTCGCGTACCGCGAAATTAGCGAACTCAAAGAGAAACTTGCTCAGGAAAAACTCTACCTCGAAGAAGAAATCCGCGGCGGAATGGATTTCGACCAAATTGTTGGAAACAGCCCGGCGCTCAAGCAAGTTTTGAGACTAGTCAAAACGGTCGCTCCCAGCGATTCAACCGTTTTGCTACTGGGTGAGACCGGAACAGGAAAAGAACTGGTGGCGCGCGCCATTCACGAGCACAGCCGGCGCAAGGAGCGCATATTCGTGAAAGTGAACTGTGCCGCCATTCCAATGGGTCTGCTGGAGAGCGAGTTGTTTGGACATGAGAAGGGAGCATTCACCGGCGCTATCAGCCAAAGAATCGGGCGATTGGAACTCGCTGACGGCGGCACGCTTTTCCTGGATGAGGTCGGTGACATTCCGCTTGACATTCAGCCGAAGCTGTTGCGGGCGTTGCAGGAACAGGAATTTGAGCGGCTGGGAAGCACACGTACTTTGAAGGTTAACGTTCGCCTCATCGCGGCGACCAACCGCGACCTCGAGCAGATGGTTGCGAGCCGCGAATTTCGCACCGATCTATACTACCGCTTAAATGTTTTCCCGCTCCGAGTACCGCCGCTCCGGGAGCGCAAAGAAGATATTCCTTTGCTGGTTGGTTATTTTGTGCAGAAATTTGCTAAACACATGCAGAAGAATATTGAAAGAATTCCCAGGGCCGTAATGCACGCACTCACAGCTTGGGAATGGCCGGGGAACATTCGCGAATTGGAGAATTTCGTTGAGCGCTCCGTAATCCTAACGCGCGGCAAGTCGCTTGAGGCCCCGCTCGCAGAACTGCGCAAATTGAAGGTAGACGAATACAAGCGTGACGGACCGCAGGGCAATCAAGAAGACATTTCTCGCATTGTGGAAGAAACGATCAAGGCGCTGAGTGGTAAGCATAGCGCTACTGACCATGGTTCCAAGAAACAGCGCGACGAGATCGTGCGGGCACTCACTGAAAGCAAGGGTCGCGTTGGCGGTCTTTACGGTGCCGCCGCGCGCATGGGCATCAATCGCACCACGCTGCTTGCCCGCATGAGAAAATTTGGCATCGATCCCAAGCAGTACGCCTGATACTCGGTTCATTGCACTGTCAAAATCCCGTTGACACTCCTGACTCTCGATAGTCTGATCTCAATCTCCTCCTGAAAGCTCAAGCGGTTACAGCTCAGAAGTTTTGGCGCATGCGTTGCGGTGGTGGACGGTGAAGGACAAGTGTGCATGTTGAAGATCTCGGTTGTCGAGGGTCCGCGTCGACGTCGGCTCATCCTGGAAGGTAAGCTGATCGAACCCTGGGCCGCTGAGCTCACAAGCGCGTGCGAAGCGGCAAGAGCGGACCTTCGCGGCCGTCAGCTCATTGTCGATCTGACGAGCCTAACCGCGATCAGTCCAGAGGGAGAACGCGCGCTGCTGGAGTTGATGAACGACAAGATCCAGTTCCAGTGCGGCGTGTATATGAAAGAGGTCATCAGACAACTTGCCCGTAAACACCAGAGAACATCGCAGCACGCAGCGAATGAGAACTCCGACATGGATTAGCCACTGTACGCGCAACGCGTTCTGAGTGACGACTGCGACTGTCAACTTGTTCTTGACAGTTTTGACACTTACCCGGGCGGTTCATGATTGCACGTTCCGTGCGCCCCTAAATATCAATCGCTTACCGGAAATTCCGAGTTGGCACGAGCATTGCTGTCCACTGGGCGGTGAGGGAATCCTGATGCAAGCACTTCAAAATGACTACTTTGCTGGCTATCGCAGCCTAAACCTGACGCGCGACACCAACGGTGTGCTGGTGGTCGAATTCCACAGCAACGGCGGGCCGTGCACTTTCTCGGCGCTCCATCATACGGAGGTTGTTGACGCTTTTCACCGGATTGCGCAAGATCGAGCGAACAAGATCGTGGTTCTGACTGGCGCAGCCGGGGACTTCATTATTGGCGTCGATTGGGGATCTTTCGGCGACGTCGCGGATCCTGCTGTTTGGAGCCAGATTCACGACGAAGGCACCCAGGTTTTGGAAAACATAGCCAACATTCGCGTGCCGGTCATCGCGGCGAACGAGGGACGCGCGCATATTCACACCGATTATGCGCTGCTCGCCACTGTGATTGTGGCGGCCGAGGGGGCGACCTTCCAGGATGTGGGGCATTATGCCGCGGGCGTTGTACCGGGCGACGGAATCTTTACCACCTGGAGTTATCGCGCGGGAGCGGGAAGGGCAGAGGCGTTCCTGCTGAACCCGCAACCGGTGACGGCGCGCACCGCATACGAATGGGGAGTGGTTGCGGAAGTTGTGCCGAACGGAAAAGCGCTCAGCCGGGCACGGGAGTTGGCCGAGCTGTACCTGAAGGCTCCTGAGGTGACGCGCCGCGACACACGCGTCCATTTTATTCAACCCTTGAAGGAGCGCATCGTGCGGGAAGTTGGCTACGGACTGTCGCTCGAAGGAGCGTCGTCGGCCGATCTCATCAAATCAAAGCAAGCCAAGAGTGAACCTGCCGCTCAGAAAAGAAAATCCGCATGAATAGCACAAAGTCCAACTCACGTACAAAGAAGACGCAGCCGGAAGAATTCGATCTGGTGATTCTCGGCGGCGGCACGGGATCGACTATTACTGCCTGGACGTTTGCAGGACAAGGACAGCATGTCGCGGTTATCGAACGTAAATACATTGGCGGATCGTGCCCGAATATCGCCTGTTTGCCCAGCAAGAACATCATTCACAGCGCGAAGGTTGCCTCGTACCTTCGCAGAAGCGAGGAGTTCGGCATTCCCAATAGAGACTTCGCTGTTAATATGCACACTGTTCGCGAGCGCAAACGCAAAATGGTGTCGGGCTGGAATGACGTGTACCTCGGCAACTACAAGAGTAGCGGCGCGGAATTCATCCTCGGCTCCGGGCGCTTCATCGGCCCGAAAACGCTAGAGGCCGCACTGCCTGACGGAACAACGCGTCAACTCCGAGGGACCAATGTGATCATCAACACCGGTACGCGGGCTGCGCTCGACCGCGTTCCCGGCCTGGTTGAGGCGCAACCCCTCACACATATTGAAGCACTCGAACTGGATGAAGTGCCCGAACATCTTCTCGTGATCGGGGGCGGCTATGTCGGATTGGAGCTATCCCAGGCAATGCGCCGGTTCGGTAGCAAGGTTTCCGTGATCGACAGAAATGACCGCTTACTGCACAGAGAGGATGACGATGTGACCGAGGCTCTCGGCAGTTTGTTTGAAGACGAGGGAATTAATACCGTACTGAACGCACGCATGGAACAGGTTTCAGGCAAATCAGGCGATGCAGTAACCCTTGTTGTCGAACAAGGGGGGAAACAGGAGACTCTAGAGGGCACTCATCTGCTGGCCGCGGCTGGCCGAATACCGAACACAGAAAATATCGGGCTCGAGTTGGCCGGTGTTGAAGTGACCGCTCGCGGGTACATTAAGGTAAACGAGCGGCTCGAGACCACAGCCTCTGGGGTTTGGGCGATCGGCGAGGTAGCCGGTAGCCCCCAATTTACTCACGTTAGCGCTGACGACTTTCGTGTGGTCCACGACAGCCTCACCGGCGGTAAACGCGTGACGACGGGAAGGCTGATTCCGTTCTGTCTTTTCACAGATCCAGAGCTTGCGCGCGTCGGCCTAAATGAGAAGGAAGCGAATGCGCAAGGCATTCCATATCGCTTGTTCAAGATTCCGATGGAAGCGGTCTTTCGCGCGACCACGCTATCGGAAACACGCGGGTTCCTGAAGGCTCTGGTCGCCTCTGACGGGGATCGCATTCTAGGATTCACCGGTTTTGGTGTTGGCGCGGGTGAGATCTTGTCATCTGTCCAAATTGCAATGGCCGCTGGACTGCCCTATACCGCATTGCGCGACGCTATCCTGACTCACCCGACATTGGTCGAGGGGCTCATATCCCTGTTTTCATCAGCAGCGTCAACGCACAACATTACCGAGGCGGCACTAACAAGAGCTTCCGCGCGTTGAATAAAGGAGTGAAAACATGAATATCCTTATCAAAACGCTTATCAGGATGGGTCTCCTCAAGGACGACCTCGATTATCACCTCATCCGCGCATCGATGGTGATCATCTACTTCTTCTTCGGATATCAGAAGTGGTTTGATTACGAAGTAAAAGGCCTCATTCCATTCTTTACGCATGGGCCTCTCATCTTTTGGATGTATTCCGTGTTCGGCATGAAAGGCGCCACGTATCTTCTAGGCATTTCGGAATGGCTGTTCGGGGCGTTGTTGTTGGCTGGCTTCTGGAACAAGAAACTAGGCGTGCTGGGGGCTCTCGGCTCGGTAGTTGCTTTCATATCGACGGTCACCATCATTCCGTTCATGCCGGACGGCTGGGAAGCGTCGGCTGGTGGATTTCCGGCGATGGTCGGCAACGTCGCCTTCCTAATGAAGGATATTGTTCTTCTGGCCGTATCGGTTTATTTGCTTAGGCAGGACGTCTTGAGAGTTGTGTCGGCTGCCCAGGTAGACAAATTGACACATGCATCGACAATCGCAGAGGCCCGTGCTTGAGTTGCCGTTGTTATCACGAACAAGGTGAATATGGGCAGACTATCTGGCAAAGTGGCGATCGTGACGGGCGCGTCCAAAGGCATAGGAGGTGGGATTGCAACGGCGTTGGCTGCAGCTGGCGCGCGTGTGGCAGTGAACTACTCCTCCGACAGGAAGGGCGCCGAACGCGTCGCTCAGGCGATCACCGACAACGGCGGCGAGGCGATCGCAGTCGGGGCCGACGTGTCCAAGGCCGCACCTGTCGCGCGGCTATTCAAAGAAGTGGATTCCGCGTTCGGAAGACTGGATGTTCTGGTCAACAACGCCGGGGTATTCCGCTTTGGCGCCTTTGCGGAGATTACCGAAGAGAGCTTTCACCTCCACTACAACATCAACGTTCTCGGGGCGATTCTCACCGTGCAGGAGGCGATCAAGCGGTTCGGCGCCGAAGGCGGGAGCATCATTAACCTCAGCTCTATCGTCGGGTCGCATCCCGTCGCCGGAGCCCTGCTGTACGCATCCACGAAAGGCTCCATCGAAACGCTGACCAGGGGATTGGCGCTCGAACTGGCGCCGCGCAAGATCCGGGTCAACGCGATTGCTCCCGGTCATACGGAAACCGAAGGCAACCTAGCTGCAGGGACTTTTGAAGACGGTGCCGGCGCTGTTCTGGCGGAGAAAACGCCGCTCGGCCGGCTCGGTCGTGTAGTTGATATCGCCCCGCTGGCGGTGTTCCTAGCATCAGACGAATCAGCGTGGATCACCGGCGAGGTCATTCGGGCCGCAGGCGGCCTGGTTGTGGCTACGTGAGTACATCGTGCTGACCTTGAGCGAATTCAGGGGGCTAGTGCCATTAGCATTGCAAACTGCAACAGCTGCCGCTCCTGGATGCAATCGGCGAATAACGCGCAAACAGGAAGTTGGCGCATGGGAAAGGAGACGCTATGCAACAAGTCGTACGCGTTCAACAAGGCAATGCTGCCATACCAAGGGCTCGTCAGCGATGCCGGGCTTCTGGATCTTCGCTCTCTCAAACATTTTTCTCCTGCGCTTCTACACGTTCGGATAAGAACGCAGGCCTCAAGAAGGAGAGACACATGATCCGTACTAACGTTCGGATGAAGCTACTCAGAAGTGTTCTTTTGACGGCAGGCACCGCCTTCCCTCAGTCGTCAGATCGATTGCCGATGACTAACGCGGAGAAGATCGCGGACGCGCTGCGCGCTGGTCCCGCCTTCATCACCAAAGACGCGACACTGCTCGATTGGCCCGCGGCGCCTGGTGGAGGCGAATACCGGGTTCTTCGTAAAGGCTCGAACGAATGGACCTGCCTGCCGGGTATTCCCGGGTATCCCCACGACGAGCCAGGGTGCTTGGACCCAGTATTCCTGAAATGGATTCAGGACAGCTTGGCTGGCCGCATGCCGCACATCGATCGCATCGGCATTTCGTACATGTACATGGGCGCTTGGGCGAAATCGGGGAAAGGGGGCGAGGAGTTTCATGTTGGTCCGCACCTGATGATCGTGAGTCCGCATCAGGACGAGTTTCAGACGCTCAATCGCGATCCATCGAATGGAATGCCCTACGTCGCGCATCTGCCCAACCGCACCGAACTATACCTGGTAATGCCGGTCCACCAATGGGAGGAGCAGCACGCTCATAGATGAGCTAACCGTGCTGCAACAAGCCGGCTACAAGGATTTCCGCGATGAGGTGAGTTTGGAATCTGCCAGGTGTTGCTGAAAGGATGGCGATATGCGAACTCTAATCGTCGGCGCTGGAGCGGTTGGTGGCTATTTTGGAGGACGCGTCGCGCAAGCAGGCCGTGACGTGACCTTTCTCGTTCGTCCAAGACGAGCCGGGCAAATCCAAGCCCAAAGATTACGGATTCTCAGCCCATACTATGGCGATTTCACCGTTCGACCCAAGACAATAACCGCGGCGCCCGGAATTCTGTTCTCCTTGCTTTAGTCGAACTGGTATGCATTTGCGCTCCTCACGTTTCCAGTTACAGCTTCGAACCGCCATCGACGGGAATATTGGCACCAGTGATCCAACGCGCCCCATCGGACGCCACAAAAGCGACTACGTCGGCGATGTCCTCGGGTTTGCCGATTCGCTTCAATGCCTGCATTCCGAGCGTGACCTCGCGCCCCGCGTCGGTCTTCGTAAAGTTCGACATATCCGTGTCGATTACTCCGGGTGCGACAGCGTTTACGCGTATGCCGCGCGGCCCGAGAATGGCGGCCCAGTTCTTAACCAGAGGCTCAAGTGCTCCTTTGGTAGAGGCGTAAGCAAGAATCGAAGGGTTTTCCAAACTGGGCTTGCCCACCACGGTACGGGCTACGGCGGAAGAGATAACAATGATGCTTGAGCCCTCGCCAAAGACTGGCAGGAGTTGCTGCACCAGGAAGAACGGACCCCGGACGTTTGTCGCAAACAGGTTGTCAAAATCCTCTACCGTGTAATCCGCGATGCGTGCCGCCTTGCTGATTCCGGCGTTGAGCACAAGCACATCCAACCGATCGCCGACAATTGAGCGCACCTGTTTTGCCAGCAGCGCAGCGCCGTTCGGAGTTCCTAGATCCGAAGAAATTGCATTTGCGCGTCCGCCTTTCGTTTGAATCGCGGTGACGAGAGATTCCGCTTCCTGTGCGGAGCGGCCATAGTGAACCAGGACATGTGCCCCGGCCTCAGCAAGGGCCACTGCCGTCGCGTGGCCAATTCCTTTGGATGCGCCTGTCACAAGCGCAGTTTTGTTTTGAAGTGTAGTCATCGTTCTCTCTATTTCCTTTCAGTCAGGCCCGCACGCATACATCTTTCTTCAGGCCCATGGACTACGTGTGTGCGTCGGTTCACGCATTCGTCCCGCCATCGACAGTCAGATTCGCCCCCGTAATGTATGAGGCCTCCGCACCGGCGACAAACGCCACCATCGCAGCGATCTCATCAACAGACCCGTAGCGGTCGAGTGCCGTAACAGCCTTCTGAGGCACCGCCCAATCGCCCGAGGCGGGATTCAGATCTGTGTCGATCGGACCCGGCTGCACGTTGTTGACCGTAATGCCCCGGCTCCCGACCTCTCTGGACAACGCTTGAGTAAACATCTTCACGGCTCCTTTCGTGGCCGAGTAGGGCACAAGCCCGGGCACCAGAACACGCTCGCCCACGGATGAACCGATCATGATGATGCGACCGCCACTCTTCATGTGCTTCAGCGCTGCCTGCGTCGTGACGAATACGCCGCGCATGTTGATGTTGATCAGGCGATCCAGCTCTTCCAGCGTGGTCTCTTCGAACTTTTTAGGAATGGCCGTGCCGGCATTATTCACAAGCACATCCAGCCGGCCGAAGGTCGCAACGGCCTTTTCAACTGCACCCTTGACTGCTTGGGCGTCGGCAGCGTCCGCTTGGATCGCGACAGCCTTTCCGCCGTCTCGCTCAATCGCTTTGACTACGGCGGAAGCTGCGCTTGCGTCCTTCGCGTACGTGATAGCCACGCTTGCTCCATCCGTGGCTAAACGCTTCGCGATCGCGGCACCAATGCCCCGGGAACCGCCGGTTACGAGTGCCACTTTGTTGCTTAACTTAGACATAATCTCCCTTGCTTTCCGGTGAACTCATTCACCACTCCCCCGATTCAGCTGAGTTCTGTCTTGCTCGGACAGCTCAGACGCTAATCTGATGTGGCATCCTTGCAATCAGATCTTGCAATTTGGGAATACCAGCTATCCCGAAAAGGAATGTATGGTGCGGAACAAGAGGGCCTTATTTGGCCTGTTTTCTACTCTGACCAATGAAACCGATGAATCGTTATTTCTCGCCATGGAATCCATTCCGTAAAGGAATACGGAGACTGGCGTGGACAAATTCGATGCAATGCAAGCATTCGTCAGAGTAATTGAAAAAGGGAGCTTCTCCGCTGTCGCGAAGGAACGTGGAGTTGGTCAGCCTGCCGTCAGCAAGCAGATCGCCGCTCTCGAAGATGAACTTGGCACCGAACTGGTCCACCGCACCTTTCGTTCCATCGCACTGACTGAGCCGGGTCGCGATTTTTACGAGTCTGCTTTGCGCATTCTCGACGACTTTGAAAACGCGACTTCACGAATCGGTCGAGGCCAAACTGCCCCGAAAGGCCTCATCCGAGTGGCCGTTCCACCGACATTTGCCCGCCTCCATATGGTGTCGAAGCTGCCTGCTTTTTTTGCTGCCTACCCTGATCTGGCAGTCGAGACGGCCGTATCGGAAAGTCCTACAACGATGATCGAAGAGGGCTTCGACCTGGCGATCCACTCGGGTGATCTCCCGGACTCGACTCTGGTTGCGCGAAGATTAGGGCAGACGATGACCGTTCTCGTCGCCACTCCTCAGTACCTCTCACGATGCGGCGCACCGGAATCGCCGGACGATCTCAATCGCTTTCGATCGGTCGTTTTTGTCGAGCGAGGTTCCATACAGCCGTGGAGCTTTGGGTCTGGACAAGACGCGAAACGTGTTATCCCCACAGGAATCTTTCGAACGAGCGATCTTGAGCAGATGCGAATGGGTGTCCTGGAACATATAGGGATTGCGCAGGCACCAGCATGGCTCTTCGCCGCAGAACTCAGAGAAGGTGCGGTTGTGCGTCTACTCACTCCGTTTGAACGAACAGTGCCAATCCTTGCCGTGCGGCCTGCCAGCCGCCGGTTGTCTGCTAAAGTGCGCGTTTTCATCGAACACCTCGAAAAGACTTTCGCGCCGTGTTTCCAGTTCAATCCACGGCCCAGCTAAGCTTGTGAAGGGTAACTCGAACGTAGAAAATTAGTCGCCTTCAAGTCGGCTTATTCGCCGCTTAGGATTGACTTGCAGTGAATAGCTCCCGCATTTGCTGATTGAACTCATTGACCAATGCATGCTCCTGAGGGCCGGGATTGGCGCGCAACGGCCTAGCGGCTTCGACAAGAATTTCATCGGCATCGGTTTCAAGCACATCCAACGTTTCGCTGATGAACTGGTCGAGAGGCATTGCCTGCTCCGCTTCCTGGCTGTTCATGAGTTCTGTACGCACCCATGGCGGCGCCATCTCAAGCACGCGGACGCCGGTGTCTCGAAGCAGGAAGCGTTGCGACAACACATAGGAGTGGAGTGCAGCTTTAGTGGCAGAGTAGACAGCCGTCATAGCCAATGGCACGAAGGCAAGAACGGAGGTGTTGTAGAGAATTAGTCCACGACGGCTTTTCAGCTGATCCACTAGAGCCGATGTCAACCGGATGGGACCCAGAAAATTAGTCGCAACAGTCGAGGCGAGCAATTTGTCATCGACGATGCCTGCCGCCTGATCCGGTTCCATGATTCCAGCGTTATTGATGAGAACATTCAGGTCTGGATGTTCTCGAATCAGCTTTTTCGCTGCGGCTTTGATATTGTCCGGATCTGCGATGTCGAGTTCGATCGCCACGATGCCCGGATTGGCCTTCACGACGGCGTTCAGATGGCCCTTGCGCCGGCCCGAGATGATCACTTTGTTGCCGCGTTTGTGCAGCGCTTCGGCCAGAGCGCGGCCAATGCCCGATCCGCCGCCGGTAATGAAGATAGTGTTTCCAATGAGATTCATAGTGGCTCCAATCTGTTGGGTGAATGTTGCGTGGAGGTCGAACGCCGGGTCAGATTGTGAGGACGACCCTCCCGAAAGGGCGGTCCTCAATTAGGTAACGCAGAGCATCAGCCGCGTCGGTCAGCGGGAAGATCTTAGCCACGATCGGTTTGATCGCACCGGATTTAAGCAGAGAGACAATAACGTTCCAAGCTTCAGTAATGGCCGCCTTCGTCTGAGCGAACATGTTGAGGCCCCGGATGCTGGCCTGTGGCACGATGAGATTTATCACGTCAATGGTTGTCTTACGGCTTTCGGAATATCCCAGTGTTGTGAGGCTTCCTTCCAATGCCAGCGTTCCGAGCGCCTCACTCAAGACTTCACCACCGATTCCGTCGATGACAATGTCTGCGCCGTAACCGCCCGTGATACGGCGTATGCCGTCACGCAACTTCTCCAAGGAAGTATCGATGACTTCACTGAATCCGAGCGCCTTCGCCTGCTCGGCTTTCGCATGATTGGTCGTGCTTGACATGGCGTGTTTTGCGCCCAAGGCGCGCGCCAATTGCGTCACTGCATTGCCGATCGAACCTCCGATCGCCGGTGCCAGAACACTCTTGCCTGCCCGAAAACCAGCCCGGGTAAGAGCCACCTGCGCGGTGAGATACGCGACCGGAATACCTGCGGCACTCACGTCGTCGACAATGTCAGGAATCAGGCAAAGGTCTTCCTTCCGTACGGCAACCCACTCGCTGTAGGCTCCGTCCTCAAAAGCGCCATAGGCGCCGAAGAACATCACGCGTGAGCCGACGGGAAAGTCCGTTCCGCCTCCCTTCTCGACCACGCCCGCTCCTTCGTTGCCCAAAACTAGTGGGGCCTTCGAGTCGTGGAATTGGCCGGAGAGAATCGTATGGTCGAGCGGCGTGACGCCGGCCGCAGTCATTCGCAGCAATACTTTCCCATCCGAGACCGCTGGTTTTGGAAGCTCAACAAGCTTCAATCCTTCATAACCACTAAATTGTTCTGCTCTCATTGCACGCATATTAGTTCTCCCTGTTCTCATGTCAGTCATGGCCTGTGCGTTAGGCTGCAAGCCCGAAATTCTTGTCAGCTTGATCGTTAGGATGGAAAACGGTCGCCAAACATAGGAAGGCCGCTGGCCGACTTTTCCCGTGTGACCTCGTCCTCAATGACGTCCCAGTGCTCCGCTAGCAATCCGTTCTCGATGCGAACAACGTCGACCACGATCCAGTTCGCCGGCAGACCGAGGCCACTAAACCGGCCATGCAGCATCAACATGTCGCCTTCTGCAACGATGAGTTGATTCTCGTAGCGCAACGTTTCCGGCGATGAGCGGATCAGGGCGAACAGTCCTTCGCGACCTGGTGCGATGTGTGCGCTGTGCTGGATGTATTTCGGCGACCAGAAGCGCTCTGCTGCCGCGTAGTCGCGCTTGTTGAAAAGAGTGTCGAAAGCTTCAAGAACGAGCGCTTTGTTCTGTTCAGGTGTTGTCTTTGGCATAATCAGCTCCTTGTTACATGTGATGGTTCGTAGGTTGGGTAGTCGGAATAGCCGCGTGGCCCCGAGGCGTACACGGTCTCCCAATCCACTTCGGCAAGAGGCGCACCCTCGGTGAACCTCTGCACGAGGTCGGGATTCGCGATGTAAGGACGGCCGAACGCGATCAGGTCAGCCAGCCCTTCTCGGATAAGTCGATTCCCGCGCTCGCGATCTATATTCACGTTGGCGATCAACGTGCCTTTGTAGAGAGGGCGGAAATGCCGGAACATGCCATCGTCAGCCAGCTTCTCCAGTGGAGTACCGGAAAAGTCAGTAGAGCTTCCCATGAGCAGGAGGTGCGAAAGGTTGTATGTGCTCAGCTTTCGGATGGCATACTCAGTAATCGGCAGGGTCTCGTCATTGGCCGCGAACGCCCCACCTTCGTGCATGGGGCTTATCTTGACTCCGACCCGCTTTGCGTCGACTTCATTGAGAACTGCGTCCACCACCTCGAAGAGGAATCGCGAGCGGTTCTCAAAGCTTCCCCCGTACTTGTCTTCGCGGAGGTTCGTCGAGGCATTGAGGAACTGAGAAATCAGGTAAAGATAATTGGCAAGGATCTGTACGCCGTCGAAGCCGGCCACTAAGGCATTCCGCGCAGCCAGTCCGAAGTCGGCGACCGTGGCTTGGATTTCGCGCTTCGTGAGAGGCCGCGGCGTCACGGTCGGCGTTCGGCCGCTCCGCGTCACCGAGACTTGAAGCGGATTAACATCCGATGCTGACACTGGTTGTAGACCGTTCCGGAGTTCGGGATGAGACATCGCTCCTGTATGCCACAATTGTGCGATGATGCGACCGCCCGCCGCGTGAACCGCATCGGTGACGCGGCTCCAGCCGCGAATTTGTTCCTCACTCCATAGGCCCGGCGTATCAGCCCAACCAAATCCCTCGGGACTGATCGCTGTGGCCTCGGCGATAATCAGACCCGCCGACGCGCGTTGTGCGTAATACTCTGCCTGCAGAATTGTGGGTACGTGATCGTCGGGATTGGCCCGCATCCGAGTGAGAGGAGCCATGATCACGCGATTCGGAAGACGGAGATCTCCCATTTGATATGGAGTAAGAAGCGGCTGTGAAGGCTCAGGCGAGCGTATGACCTTCGGGCTGCCAACCTCCTGGAAACTTGCTTCTCGACTCATTTAGTATGTCCGCCTTACAATCACAATTACGGTCGCAATTGTCTTTCTGATGCAGCTCAGTGGAAAGACGATTCTGTTCGACATTGTCTTTTTTATCGATGCGCGCTATGTTGAAACTAGGCTCTTGCGGGAGGAGCTTGGCCAATGGGCGTTACTAAGGAGCAGGCAGTCCAAAACCGAGAACGCATCCTCGCAGCAGCGGAGCGGCTTTTTCGGGAAAAGGGTGTCGATGCCGTCGGACTCGCGGAGTTGATGAAGGAAGCCGGGTTCACGCAGGGAGGCTTCTATAACCACTTCGCGTCCAAAGAAGCGATCGTTTCCCAGGTGATTGGCAAAGCTGTGGACGAGGGGCAGCAGCAACTCGGAGCGGCGATCGCCCACTCGCGGCGACGAGGGGCTGATCCATTGATCCGCCAGATTAGGTGGTATCTATCTCCGACTCACCGAGATGACATTGATTGTGGCTGCCCGATTGCGGGTTTTGCCGGAGAGATTCCTCATCTTTCGAAGGCTGCTCAAGCCTCCTATGCTGAGGCGCTGGAACAAGCTTTCAATCAGATAGCGGGAATGATTCTTGAGCAGGACTCAAAACTTGCGGGCGCGGAAGCTCACGCACGTGCTATATCGCTTTACAGCCATATGGTGGGGAGTGTCCTCTTATCGCGGGCAGTGTCTGCCAGCCGGCCGGCCCTGGCCGACGAAATACTCAAGCATGGTCGATCAAGTATGCTCGCAGGTCTTGCACAGCCGTCCGCCAAAAACTCAAGTTTTCAAAGGAACGGTTTACCTGGACCCAAGAAACTGAAGCGCAATTTGAGAAAAGTATCCGCCTAAAATAAACATCGGCGCACGTGCAGCAGCGACTTTTTGGCGATATTGAAGTCGCGACTCCTCTTCCAAACAAGCCCTAATTGACCGCGATATCGTGGGTGTCGATGGCAACCAAAACTGACTCCGGAATTTTTCGTTTAGCTGCGCCGTAGGCGTACACGCGGCGCTTCATCGGCACGACAATCCCATCGACGCTACGATATTCCATTGCCTAATTCACACCCTTGGCCCCGCCCAGAACATCAACGTATATTCGTGGCGCCTGAGAAGGCCAGCTGGACCGAAGTATGATATCTGTTTCTGAGCATGGCTCGCAAATCTCCTCGGGAAACAGAGTGGCGAGAGGTCTCCATGTCTCGCCACTCTCCTCCCATGGAGGAAGCTCTTCGGCCACGAAACCCGGATATGTGTAGAGAAACGGGATTGTGAAGTAGGTCCAGAGTGAATAGCTGTTGAAATACGTGACGTGCAGGTCGTCCCAAGGTGTCTGCAGGCGTTGGCCGCTAAAAGAGGCACGAGGTAAATAAATCGACTCTAATCTGTCTCAACTCCGTCCAGCGCTTCAGGCCGCCATGGACCTCGAGCGCAAACTCCAATAGTTCGTTCATTTCCAGCTCTCTCTAACGTGCGACAGGATACATGCCGGATGCTCCTGACTGCCAATCGCAGTTGATCCGTTGATGCACCTCATTGGAAAGACGATTCTATTCGACATTGTCTTTATTTATCGACGAACACCATGATCGATCTGCCGGTTCCCGAATCCTTCTGGGTTTGAACCATCCAGTGCAATATAAACGAAGTTTTGCGCGATGCCGGACCAGCGCAGAGAAAGAGAGCACTGATCGCGGAAGGAAGAGTGCGCGCAATTAAAAGGAGAAATACTATGGGAAAGTTGCAGGGAAAAGTTGCAGTGATCACCGGTGGCACAGAGGGGATCGGCTTAGCTAGAGCACGGCTCTTCGTCAAGGAGGGGGCTTATGTATTCATCACGGGTCGCCGCCAGAAGGAACTCGACGAGGCTGTGACGGCAATCGGCAGCAACGTGACAGGTGTTCAGGGCGATGTCGCCAAACTGGCGATCTTGATCGTCTCTACGAGGGGGGCGACAAGGTGAAGGGGCGAATCGATATTATTTTCGCCAACGCCGGCGTTGGTGAATTTGTTCCCTTCGGTAAAGTCTCCGAAGAGCATTTTGACAAGCTATTCAACATCAATGTAAAGGGCGCATTGTTCACCGTTCAAAAGGGCTTACCGCTTTTGAATGACGGCGCCTCTATCATTTTCAACGGGTCTGTCGCGAGCGTCAAGGGTACTGCTGCCTTCGGCGTCTACGCCGCGAGCAAGGCTGCAATCCGCTCTTTCGTGCGAACCTGGACCACAGATCTGAAGGACCGTCGTATCCGCTCAAACGTTGTGAGTCCGGGTCCGATCAACACACCGATGGCGAATCGGCAATCTGCAGACGTAATTGCACGGATTGTGTCCACCATCCCGATGGGACGCATGGGTGAACCCGACGAGGTTGCCAAGGTGGCGTTGTTTCTGGCGTCGGATGACTCGAGTTTCGTCACAGGTATCGAGTTGTTTGTTGACGGCGGCAGAGCGCAAGTCTAATCGACAGCTGCCCGCGGCTCACTCATGAGAGGGATCGGAACGCATCTTTGATGGACTGTTCATTTGGACAAACTTCAATGAATACTCAACATCATTTCGCCCCCCGCGATCAATGGCATCGAGATCTATACGCGAGGGAACGAGTTCTGAATTCCGCCATTATCGCCGCCGATATCAGCACGGAGACTGTCGGCGTGCGCCAGCGGTGAGGGCCATTCCAGCTACGCTTCTGGACGGCCGTCTGGAACCACTTCGTGACTTGCTCCGGCGTCCCTCTCATGTACGTGTGCTATTAATCACACGCACATCATAGGGCCATGCGGAACATTTTTCAATGCTTTTGTTGGGCGTTCTTTTGGCCAACGGATGCTTCCATTTTCTGCACTCGCGGCCAAACGATGGTCCCAGGCCATCGACTGACTCCCTTGCGTCATCATTTAGCAAGGACTTGCAGCTTGCCAGCGGCCAGCCGATGCTTCCCGTCGCGGTCAAACGATGCTTCAAGTCACAAGATTTCTTAAGCTGCTGTTGCGAAAGTTGCAAATCTTTCCGGGGGTGCCGAAACCCGTAGGGCGCGCAACTGGAACGAACGCGAACGAAAGAAGCGCGAAGCAGAGCGCCGCAGTGCGCAGGGCGCAGGAATTCAGCCCGAAGCTGTGCCAAGAGAACACGCAAAGAAAGGGAAATCGCGACAAGACAAATTGATGCACTCCTTCGTTTCTCGAGCAGATGCGGCTATTGTTCCTCCCGGAAACGCCCGAGTTCCTGTGTGTCGCAACGCATGGAACAGACCGGCCATCGGCGTCCGCACGAAAATCGCCGTGCTGTGAGTGTTTCCTCGGACGAGCTGGTGCACATAGCGCAACTCTAGGTTGAAGGTCCTCTCCAGAGCGAGAAAGCGCAAACACTACGGTGCCCAACCCTGTTCCCGAGAATGCAAAGCTCACTCCATGGTCGAAGCTTGGCCGCAGCATTAAGGACACAGCCGCGCTCAGAGAGAGCAACGATTGGATTCGGCGGCAATGGTCATCGCGCGGAGTAACGATGTGCGCGTGCATGGGTACAGTCCCGGTCTACTGAAACGGATTGCCTATTCGGATCGTGTGTGAGAGTTTGAAGAGCTTTCTTGACGGTGAGTTCGGCGTAATACCGAGGGTCCGGTTTATCGACGCGGAACGCGGCAATGGCATCGATCACCGCGCGGGCAGCTTCGCCGCGGGCCAAGGAGCGCCTGGCATAGGCCCAGTCTCTTTCTGATTGCGCAAGATGACCCGCCGTCAGGCGTTTTGATGAGCCAGAACCGCGATACTCGCCAAGATCCGCGGACAAGCGCTCGCTTTTGTACTGCGGAAACTGCTGGGCTTCGTAGAATTCATGTGAAAGACTCTGG
>JBAUZG010000133.1:0-16020 GCA_049585195.1 Bryobacteraceae bacterium
AGCGCTCCGCCGCCCGGGACCAGTCCGACGCCGACCTCGGGGTTGCCGAATAGGGCGCTTTGCCTGCTGGCGAAACGCATGTCGCAGGCCAGAACGAACTCGTTACCGATGCCGCGCGTGCGGCCGCGAATCTTGGCGATGCTAACGACTGGCGTGGATGAGAGGCGCAGCACAAAGTCGCGCCAAAGGCCCAGCACGTCTGGCCGTTCAGCTGCCTTGGCTACGTCGAGATGGGCGATGAAAAAATCGGGATTCGCCGACTGGAACACTACGACCTTCACGGACGGTTCCGCCTCAAGGTCGGTCATTAGCGCTCCCAATTCGATGATCGTTGTGGGAACAAACATGTTGATCGGCGGGTTGCTGAAGGTGATCGTCCAGCAGCCCGGATAGGTGCGGTCGGTGTTGAACTGCGAATGGTCAGGCATGGCGCATCTTCTCCTCTCTTGTGGAAAAAACTACCGCAGCGATCTGAAGCCCGCGCGAACCTCTTCTGAAAAGAGCTTCGGCTGTTCCCACGCTGCGAAGTGACCGCCTTTGTTGAGCTTGTTGTAGTGGATGAGTTTGGGAAATGCTTGCTCTGCCCAGCTGCGCGGGACCGGGTAGAGTTCGTCTGGGAAGACACTCACGGCAACCGGGACGTTGACGCCCTTGACATTGAAGAACCCGAGTTTGCCCCAATTCTCCCAGTAGAGGCGAGCTCCGGAAAGCGCTGTGTTCGTCAACCAGGTGATCGTGACGTTATCGAGAATGTCGTCGCGCGTGAGGCCTTCGGATTCTCCCTGAAAGACACGCGAGATCAGCTCGTAGCTGCGCGCGTCGTGGTCCAGGAAATATGCCGCCAAACCGACAGGGGAATCCGCAATTCCGTACAACGTCTGCGGCCGGAGCCCCATCTGGAACCCGTAGGCGATTCCCTTTTGATATTCGAGCTGCAAAGCCTCGTAGGCGACCTTTTCTTCGGCTGAGAGGTCTGATGGCGCCGGCGCTCCAGAAAAAGCCGCCTTGTCGATGTCGTTTGGAAAGATGCCAGGCATGTTGGTGTGAATGCCGAGCAGCTCCGGAGCCGCCTGCACGCCCATGAATTCAGTGACGATGGCGCCCCAATCGCCACCTTGTGCCACAAACTTCGTGTACCCAAGGCGCTTCCTCAGCACGACCCAGGCACGTGCGATATGGGGTGCATCCCAGCCGGTAGTGGCCGGCTTGCCTGAAAACCCGTAGCCCGGCATCGATGGAATCACAACGTCGAAGGCGTCTGATGCGCTTCCACCGTGAGCCGTGGGATTGGTGAGCGGCTCGATGATCTTGAGTTGCTCGACCACCGAGCCGGGCCAGCCGTGCGTGACGATGAGGGCAGCGTATTCTTATGCTTCGAACGAACGTGGATGAAATGAATGTCTAGCCCATCGATCTCGGTGATGAATTGCGGCAAGGCATTCAATCTAGCCTCGCACTTTGCGCCAGTCGTATTCCGTGCCCCAATAGCGCGCGAGTGCTTGAGTCGTCGCAAGCTGTACTCCCTGAGTGGCATCTGTAACGGTTTCTCGTTCCGGCCATCTCGTAGCGAGGATGCGCCCCCGCAATTCAGTGAGTTCCGCTTCCGGGACGTTCACTTGAAATGGGCGGATCGCATGCTTCTCAGAGGCCTGCTGCGCGCCTCGTTGTGTTGGCAGTGGTCTGTGTCATCGTGTCTATTCTCCTTTGAAGTTGATTTCCGGAAAGTTCACATGAAACGGCCGAAGCGCCGTCTCCCTTAATACAACTGCGAGCATCGTCATAATCTCCTGCTTGGCAGCTAGCTCCTCGGATGGCCCAACCCATGGGCGACCACTCTGACGCTAGCTACTCTCTCGCTCGTTCGTGATCCACTCGCGGATGTAGGCCGGACAGCTCCTGAGTTCGATGCCTTCGGCTTCCGCCCGAACCAGAAGCTTCACAGCATCACGGCTGACCAGCTCTACTCCCGCAAGTTCAATGGCGACGACACGGCGTCCCTCGAGAGCAGTGCGAGCTGCCTCCATATCTTCCGCCGCGAGTCGGCCGCTGATACAAAGGGCCAAGCCCTATCCAGCGAAAATCGGTCCATTCGCCATGTCATTGGATGGCGCCGCCTGTCGTCTATTGACCTCAATGGCAAACCGCGCGCCATTCGAATCCAGCAGTGCCGCACTAGCCATCTATCTCTCCTTCCAGTCACGGCAGTTCGCCGCTACTTTCAACTTGAGAAGAGCAACCCAGAAACCATCGCTAAGATTGTGGAAATGCGAGGCGAGCTTTCTAAATGAGCCCGTGGCAATTTCGCCACTGTCCACGGGCCGACAAACTGTCGCGCTGCAAGGTCAACGCGCCCTTGAAGTCGCTTTTGTGCAGAGTCACAATCAGCTGCGTGGAGCGATGTGACAACGTTCGACCGCAGTCTCGCCGCTGACGAGCGCGGGGCGCATTTAAACCGGCCTTTATAAGAGAGGACGTTCCCGATCCTGGAGTCGGGAACGCAGTGGCCGACCTCGGCATTCGGGTCCGGGATGTATTGGGACTTGAGTCCACGGTTTATAGCGTGCCAGGTCTCGCCGGCATCGTCGGTCCGGAACACGCCCGCAGCCATGGCTGCGACGAACGTGCGTTACTCGGATCCAGAAGGATGGTGTGCAGGCACATACCGGTCCTACCCGGCTGCCAGCGCCGAGCCGAGCTGTGGGCTCGCAGTCCGCGGAATTCCTGCCAGTTCTGTCCGCCATCGGTCGAGCGGAACAAGGCTGCGTCTTCAGCCCCAGCGTAGATGGTATCTGGATCACTGAGGGAGGGCTCGAGATGCCAAACTCGTTTGAATTCCCAAGCCTGAGGAGTTCCGTCATGACCCTCATAATTACCGATGCCGCCGTCGAATACGAACCTGTTGCCAACCGGCTCCCAAGTCTCGCCGCCGTCATTGGATCGCTGGATCAACTGGCCAAACCAGCTGTTGTACTGCGAGGCATAAAACCGGTTTGGATCAGCAATCGAGCCCGTCAGGTGGAAGATCTCCCAGCCGACAAAATGAGGGCCGCTGAGCTTCCAACGTTGTCGGTTGCCATCTGACGTTAGGATGAAGGCGCACTTTTGTGTGCCTACGAGCACCCGTATGCCGCTCATGCTCTACTTCTCCTTACGCCTTGAGACATCCTAACGCGCCGCGAACGCGTTCAGGAGCTTATTGAAAAAACAGTTTGTCACCGAAACGTCCAAAAATCCGACGCGCATAAACGCACGAGCCGCGATCGGGGCGATATCGGCGATGGATTCGGCTACCTCAAAAACCGCCATTTGCGGTCGTTGAGTGAGTCTTTCAACAAGCTCCCAGCATCCGATCCTAATCGAAGCGGCCGTCCCGAAGGTACGTTTCGGAGTTGGTCTGAAATTCGAATTGCCCAATAGGGCGTCGATTTCATGATCTCGCCCGTACAGCTTTTCGGGAATCATAAGGCGGTCCCGAATGTCCTGTGCGCCGAGAGTGAAAACGTCAATGGACCCTCGTGACTCCCATTGCGACAGGCAATGCAGTAGATCGCGTTCAACTCCCGCGGCCGTCTGATACCGCTCCTCGACTGTTTTCGAAAGCAGCTGCATCGTGATAGCGGACACAGCCCTCGGAACGCTCGGCAGCCGCTCACTGGGAGCGGCGGGTTGTCTCGCAATGTGGCAATGCACCAATTCCATCGGATCGGATGCCGTGAACGGAAGGCTGCCGGTTAGCATCTCGTAGAACGTGACGCCAAGCGAGTACAGGTCGCTGCGGGAATCAATGGAGCGATTCACTCTTCCAGTCTGCTCTGGTGCCATGTACGCGAGCGTTCCAGCGATGAACTCTGGAGGCTCGGCTGGTTGTGCTCGCTCGGGAGGCCCGATGCGATGCCGAAGCCGGTAAGACGGACGCGCCCAGTTGCGGAGTCCACCAGTACGTTGGCGGGTTTGACGTCCTTGTGGATAACCCCCTCGTGTGATTTGGAGATTACTCCCCGAGAACGGCCCAGCGTAGATCGATCTTTAATTACTCGGTGAATGTGCGGGTATCGCTTCTTGAGCATCCGACGGCCGACCTGAAGCGCAGCTGCGACCATACATATTCGAGCAGAAGTCGAGCCGTTGACGTTGGGCATTTGCTTGATTTCCTCTGTCCAGTCACTCGGAGTCGGAACGGTGCAGTTTCCAGGGATCGGGCGTTAATCCGGGTTCAGGACGAGATACCTCTAACGATCACACTCCTCTTGCAGCCTTGCCTTCCTTTCAGCACCTCTCCGTTGGGCTTGGCTTCAGGGCAATTCCCGCGCTCGGCAGCTTCGCTCAGCAGTTCCAGGCCCTAAAGGGTTTCGGTTTCCCTCCCAGATGGCCGGCTACGCCTTTTGAAAGTTCACAAACAATCTGGCCGGGGAGCCCTCCGAAAAACGGTCTCCCTCGCCTAGAGAGCGGCCCCCTTTCGCACCGGGTCGCCCCGACGGATCGGGCACGAAAGGAAGACCAGAAAATGTTTTGCAAGAATCGCATCACTCTCATTGGTTTCGTCGGCCAACAGGCTGAGAGCCGCTCTACTTCGAATGGCACTGTCTACACTCGCTTCTCGCTTGCCACGAGCGTGAGCTGGAAAGAGAAAGGAGACACGCATCGAATAGCATCGCGTCATCTGCTGGAATAAGCTGGGCGAATGGGCCGGGGCTTTGCAGAAAGGCGCCTATGTGGAAGTCGAAGGCGAGCTGCGCTATCTCGAGTTCACTCCCTCGGAATCCGATCGCAGTGTTCGCGTGGCCGAGATCTACGCCAGCTCCATTCTGGCGCTGGACCGCTCCGACAAGCAGCCGGCTGCTGAAGCTGCTGACTCAGAGCCAGGCGACGAACCCGTCGACTGACGCATCAGCCGGGCATCTGATCCGCATTCGATGCCCGGCTTTTCATTCCATCGCGCCCCACCGAACCTTTCAAAAAATATTCAGTTTTGCTCTCAGACTTTGCCACCAAATTCGCCGCTATAGGAACGAAAGGGGTGCACGTCTTGTTTTTGGCCCACGCGGTGAAGAGATGACGCCGTTGAGAGCAAATACAAACCTAATCGCTCTCCAGGGTGGGCAAAAAGGTGGGCATTTGGCTGTAAGTTATTGCAGCACCGCGGACAACAAAGGTCTGCAAAACTTCTATTCGGCGGTTCGATCCCGCCCCGCGCCTCCAAATCACGTCGCATTTATGAATTGCAGACGGTGGCAGCAACGTAACAAAGCGGGTCATCGGATTTCCGACCTGCCACGGGAACCATAGCGCGTTTCCGTCGAAGTGAACGTGGTTCTTCTTCAGGATCCTCATCGTAAATTCTTCTTGAGGAATGCAGAGACGTGGTAGGCGCTCAAGAGCGCGAAAGGAAGGTCACCGTTCGTGTGATGCCCACAGGCAAGCTCGACCACCTGATGATCAAGCCCCATTTTCCTGAACGGCCGAATCGCCTCTGCTACATAATCCGGCGCAAATGTTGTGTCATAGCGGCCCCGAATCACGAGAGATTTCTTCGGAAAACGCACAAACCGATCGAAGTACGTGATCGGGTTGATCATGCTCCAGCACTCGCGTAGCTCGTCCTGTGAAATATGCGATTCCAAAGCCGCTCTTAAGCTCGGCATGCCCGCCCAAACGGCGTCCGAGACAGTAGAACAGCAGTGATTGAAAACATTTACGCTAAGACGTTGGTCGAAGGCGCTGGCCACGAACGCATGACCGAATCCAAGGCTGGTACCGACGATGCCGAATTGCTTGTAGCCCTGTTGTGCCAGCCAGTCCACACAACAAAGGGTATCGATGATGCCTTGGCGTGCAGAAGCGGTCGTCCGGCCAATATTGGGTGACACAGCGTATTCCGCATTGAGGCATTCGCGAGGCTTACGATTGCCGTGATAAGGCAGTGTGATCAAGAGAGCAGAGAAACCGTGCAAGTTCAAAAGCCGGCAAAAGCTCGCGTACGAGCTTGGAGCAGCATTCCAATGTGGCAGCACCAAAACAGCCCGTCCGCATGCATGAGTGCAGTGAAAATAATCCGCATGCACTGTATCATTCTCCGGATAGAGGCTTTTTGCCGGCGAGGGGAACTGCAGATGAGGGCCATGGAGTGTAAACTCGTTTGGCCTCCGGTAGGTGAAGAATTCGTCGCTGTTTCGAAGCCACCGCCGATTTGCTTTCCGGATACTATCCAATTCTGGACAACCTGGCACTGACTCGAAACCGGGTACACCTTCCAGCGCTTCCATGCCCCAGCTGAAAGAGCCTACTCGGGCGTCGCCCCTCCGAGCCAGTCTTCGCTCTCGCGCCGTGATCCAATCTCGGTGAAACTCCGCAGCAACTGATCCGAGACCCGAGAACGGTGTTAGGCGTTTGAAGCTCATCATTAGGGTTCGCTCCGTATACCTATTTACATCATAATGACTTCGAAGATTATTCGCTCGTACCGGGGATCGATGGAAGTGACCGACGCTCACTCTGCTATGGGGAGAACGGAACGCCGAACGCCAATGTTGCGGTTTTCGGGGGACGGCTTGTCTGTTCAATGACGTTTGCTGTCTTACCCATCTCCCTCCAAAGCGCGAGCGCGGGCGCATTCATGTACAGCAAACGGAGCTGCTCTCGGGAATCACCTCTTTTGACGTAAATGCTAATGACATGCAACAAACGAGTTTGCTCGGTCTTGAGCAGGTAGGGGCCGATAGCGACCGCGGGAGCATTCCCAAGGTCGGCTACTTCGGCTGCTGTTTGGGATAGTACGCCGTAAATCATGTTGGACGCCTGCTGCCCCCTTTGGCGGTCTTTGTCTGAACCCGAGACCTTATCACGGAGGTTTTCCTTTCCGGACCTCGTTGCTTTCCGATCGATACCGGAAGGAAATTGAGCGGGTCTCTGAGGTTTTGTAGCTCACGGTAATAGTAAAGCGGAGAAGGACGTTTTCCGTCGAGGTTGAGACTTTTCAGAAAGGCAGTTTCGTTCTCGGTGATGCCGGCGCTCAGTTTTGCATCATTGAGGAACCCTTGCAGGCCCGGCTGGACAGAAAAAGACGGTTCGGGTTCGGCTTCACGAAATTCGAGCTTTTTGAGGTGACTACGAGTCAGTCTGCGGTTTAGCACAATGTCCATGCCGAAGGTCTCGAAGTCAATATCCCAGCTTTCGATGAGCGGGTCGATAAACGATATGCAGTTCTCAACCGAAACGTGGAAAACATCCGTATCAAGGAACTCAAGAATTAAGACTCGGGTCTCTTCGTAGCTTCGTTTACCAACTCGGGCCACGCGGTGAATCCATTCTTCATCTTCAAGCTCGACTCTCGCCACTCGTTTCGCTAAATCGAGAAGCTTTTGAGTGATGAAGCGTTCAAATTCGCCGAAGGGTTCCCGCGCGAAGATATCGGTCATCTGTTTTCTCTTCGTGCCCACGCATTTCCGGAGAATGAGTTGGCGGAATTCTTGAAAGAGCGGCTGCGGGGGATCTAGAACCTTCCGCTTGAGTTCTTCCCGGCGCTGAGCGTCGGCTAATCTTGCCAGGTCTTTGTTGGGAAGCTTCAGAACCTTGGCAATTTTGTCGTAGATGTCGGTCCGATCCGGCGCCGGTGGCGTTTTCTTCTTGGCCAGCAACTGCGAGATGTAGGACTCTGTCACCTCGGCAGCCACCGCCAGGTCGCGCTGCCCAAGGCCCAGTTCATCCAGGCGGTGGCGAATCACAGAGGCAATGTCCATGTGGATTCCTTCTCGTGACTTAACCGTGGACGATTAAGCACAGCTATAGATTAGCGCAAACTGAGCTTGACAAATCAATTCACTTCACATATTATAGTTAATGACTGAGCACTTCCGCCCACTCTGCAGATCATCTGAACTAAGTCAGGTCTTCTACATCGATCTTCTTAGTGAACCGCACGTCGAGATGCGTGTTTTGGATCGGAATCCCGATTTGAGACTAGCGCCTCCTCGATCGCTGCACGTAGCGCGGGAAGGTGTTCCTATCTCGCACCGGAACCAAAGGATTCCGGGGGGCTAATCTCCTAAGATTTAAAAGCCCCGCTCAGAACTCAAATGCCTATATTTGCTTGGATCGTACTCGGACTAATTGCCGGATTCCTCGGCAGCAAAGTCGTAAAAAGGCACGGCAAAGGCATTTTCCTGGATGTCGTTCTGGGAATTGTGGGTGCAGTGGCTGGCGGATATCTGTTTACATTTTTCGTCCATGCGCCGACCACTGGCTTGGACTGGTACAGTGTGCTCGTAGCCACGGCTGGAGCGGTGTTAGTCCTCGTGCTCAATTATGGCCTTCGTCGCGGCTTGGCAGATAGATTGACCTAATCCAGATTCAATCGAATTGTGGAGAGCCGCGGCGCCTGGAGCGGGTCCGGAGCATCCGACCTCTGGACTCAGCTCTGTCTTCACATAAACACATTCGTGCCCCTTGGAGGTTCGGTATGAATATTCGACCGCTTCATGACGGGATCGTTGTGAAACGTATCGAGGCGAGGGACACTGTCGAGGGACTCTTTATCCCGGACAGCGCAAAAGAGAAGCCGCAAGAAGGAAAAGTTGTCGCTGTGTCCCGCGGTAAGCGCCTGGAAGACGGGAGCCTACGTCCACTGGAGGTGGCATTGGGCGATCACATTCTCTACGGCGAATGCACTGGCAGCGAGATCACGCTGGCCGGCGAGGAATACCTGATCGTGCGCGAAGACGAAGTGCTCGGCGTATTGGAAGGCGCTGAAGAGCCTGCAACGAAGGTTGCATAAGCGGAAGAGAAACCATATGGCAGCGAAAAAGATTATCTACAGTGAAAATTCCCGTCAAGCCATTCTGCGCGGCCTCAACCAGCTCGCCGATGCGGTGAAGGTGACCTTAGGGCCGAAGGGCCGGAACGTAGTTATCGAAAAGAAGTTCGGTGGCCCGGCGATTACAAAAGATGGGGTCACAGTCGCGAAAGAGATCGAATTGAGAGATCCGCTCGAGAACATGGGTGCGCAACTAGTTCGTGAAGTGGCTTCGAAGACAAGCGATGTCGCGGGCGATGGCACGACGACCGCCACAATCTTGGCTCAGACGATCTTCCGTGAGGGCGTGAAATCGGTCGCGGCCGGTGCGAATCCGATGGCACTGAAGCGCGGGATTGAGAGCGCGGTGGACGCTGTTGTGGAAGAGTTGAAGAAGATTTCATTTACTGTCGAAAACAGCGACAAAATTGCGCAGGTCGGAACTATTTCGTCCAACGGTGATGTCACGATTGGAAACATCATTGCGGAAGCGATGCAAAAGGTGGGAAAGAACGGTGTCATCACAGTTGAAGAATCGAAGACGATGTCGACTGAGCTGAGCACTGTCGATGGCATGCAGTTCGACCGAGGTTACCTGTCGCCCTACTTCATAACCGACGCAGACAGGATGGAAGCTGTTCTCGAAGATCCTTACGTCCTGATTCACGAGAAGAAGATTTCCAGCATGAAGGATCTGCTGCCAGTGCTCGAGTTAGTCGCCCGAGCGGGGAAACCGCTGTTGGTGGTTTCAGAAGACGTGGACGGTGAGGCGCTGGCCACGCTGGTGGTGAACAAGTTGCGCGGAACGTTGAACGTGTGCGCCGTAAAAGCTCCCGGTTTCGGTGACCGGCGTAAGGCCATGCTGGAGGACATCGCGATTCTCACGGGCGGTAAAGCCATAGCGGAAGAGACTGGCATCAAGCTTGAAAAGCTGGGACTCGATGATCTTGGCCAGGCGAAGCATGTAACGGTAGATAAGGACAACACGACCATTATTGATGGCGCCGGTAGCCAGAACGCTATTCAGGGACGCATCAAGCAGTTGCGCACTCAAATCGACGAGACCACCTCGGATTACGATCGCGAGAAACTGCAAGAGCGCCTGGCTAAGTTGGCAGGCGGAGTGGCAGTGATTAAGGTCGGCGCGGCGACCGAAATGGAGATGAAGGAGAAGAAGGCCCGGGTCGAAGATGCGTTGCATGCGACACGGGCGGCGGTAGAAGAAGGGATCGTGCCGGGGGGCGGAGTAGCGCTACTGCGGGCGGCTCATGTTCTCGACGCGCTGACTTTTGCAGGCGATGAGAAGATTGGCGTCGCGATTGTCAGACGCGCTTGTGAGGAGCCGACACGCCAGATTGCCAATAATGCCGGACATGAAGGCGCCGTCGTCATTGAGAATATTCGGACCCAAAGCGACGCGAACTACGGTTTCAATGCAGCTACCGCTCAATATGAAGATTTGGTGAAAGCGGGCGTGATCGATCCAACGAAGGTAACGCGATCGGCATTGCAGAATGCCAGCTCGATTGCATCGCTGATGCTGACGACGGAAGCCATGGTTTGTGAACCCCGCCAGGAGAAATACTCTAATTCGCCAAATGCTCAGTATGGGTCGGAGTTCGGCGAATAGAACCTTAAGTTTCGGAGATCGTGAGAAAACAAATGACAGACAGAATCGGCGCAGGCACCATGTTTCTCGAAGACAGCACCCCTACCCCGGAACGAATGGTCATCGCCACCGAGCACTATTCAGCAGGTTGGTCATCCATCATTAAATCCACCAGCGCTCAATTGGGCAGAGAACTCGAAGGCGCAGGATGGACATTCTTCTATATGGCTGGCGAGATTCGCGGGAGTGGTTTCGGCTTCAACGATCAATCCCGGACAGATCGTGCTTTGGCGCACGTGATCAATGCCGTGAAACGGGAGAATTGCAATTGTTTGGAGATTACTCAAATGAGAAAACGATCCTTTCTCGGGTTGCGTTACACGAATCTCGTCGCTCATGCCAGACACATTCAGAAAAGTCGATGGTTTCAGGATCCATCGAACCTACCGGCAGGCACTCGTTCGAACGAGTGGTTATCTACCCAAACAGATGCGGTTCCGGGGAAGACTTTGCTCGCCGGCGAAGCTACCCAGGGTTAAGAAAACGAAGGAGGGTCACGTGCTGAGTCGAATTGCCCAGCTTAGCGCTCAACTCCCTGGCGTGTTGCCTCGCCTGGGACGAAAGAGGCCATAGCTCGGCAGGTATTTCTCTTTTAAAGACGGCTGATGGGTTCGGAACCTTCACAATCCGTGCAACGTCTAGCTGAACTGATGAGCGGGCAGTTCAGCTTACTCTTCGGGCAGCCTGACTAAGACAGGCTGCTTCCCACCCTCTCCTCTTAGCGCAGCGTAATAAGAAAGTGTTGCCAGATGTCCGATACCATTCATGTTGAAGGAACGCGAGATTCACAAACGCATAGTTCGAAGCCCTTAGATGAGGCCGTGTGGCATGCGTGGTTGAAGAAGAACTTCCTGGACGAAAGACAGCGTGCAGCAGCCCGTATTAAAGCCGTGAAGTGGGCTTGCATCGGCGTACTGATAGTCGCGGCCGTTGTGTCCTCGTACGTTTTCACCTCCTACGTTTCCACGTATCAGGCTGTGGTGAGATTTGTCATCGGACTTGGTGCAATGGTCATTATGTTCGAGAGCCTTCGTGCGCGGCAATACGCGTTCACTGCCCTGTTCGCAGCAATAGTTTTGCTCTTCAATCCGCTCCTCCCGCTCTTCGCTCTTTCAGGAAACGGACTCATTCTCTTTGCGAGTGTACTTCCATTTGTCGCGTCACTCGTTTGGATGAAAGACCGGACTTGGAGGGTCGCTGTTACCGCCGTTCCCACGTCGGTGCTCCGTTAATCAGGCTGGTCGGAACGGCGAGTAATCGAGCACTTTGCTCAGGCGTCAAGACGTGTGAACTCGTAAGAAAGTTTGCGAACGGAAGTCACCACCAGGAACGGCGCCAAAGAGAGGAAAGCATACTGTGGGGTAGCGATTGAAGGTCAATGTGCAGAGATTGAAGTCCGACGTCTTAATTAGAACGCTGTTTGTTGTCGTCATCGCAGCAATGTCCGATATGGCTCTGGGACAAAGCCTTCAGACTGCGACAGAGTCCGGTGCAATCTCCGGTGTGCGCGCAGGCGGGTTGAGTGTCTACAAGGGCGTCCCATTCGCGGCCCCGCCCGTGGGCGACTTGCGTTGGCGCCCTCCGGCACAGGTCGCACCGTGGAATGGCACGCGTAAGGCGGATGCCTTTGCTCCGGCGTGCATGCAAGTAGGGGTGTCCATGCCAGGCGAGAAGGCGCCGAAGGTGAGTGAGGATTGTCTCTACCTCAACATTTGGACGCCGGCGAAGACCGCGCATGAGCATCTTCCGGTGATCGTCTGGATCTACGGCGGCGGGTACATCAACGGATCGGCATCGATGCCGTTGTACTGGGGCGACCGGCTCGCGCACAAAGGCGTAATCGTTATCACCATCGCGTATCGAGTTGGCCCGCTCGGCTTTCTCGCGCATCCTGAGTTGACGCGCGAGTCCCCACATCACTCATCCGGGAACTACGGCTTGATGGACCAGATCGCCGCACTCGAATGGATTCAGAGGAACATTGCAGCGTTTGGCGGCGACCCGAAATGCATAACGATCGCCGGTCAATCCTCCGGAGCGATATCGGTCAGCATCCTGATGGCCTCGCCACTTGCGAGAGGCCTCTTTCAGCGGGCCATTGGAGAGAGCGGCGGACTGTTTGAGCCGCTCCAACTGGCGCCAAAGTTTCTGCTGGCCAATGCGGAACGCGATGGGGAGAAGTATGCCGCTTCGTTGGGTGCGGCCTCGTTGCAGGAGCTTCGCCGAGTGCCGGCGGACCGGCTCATCGGCAACGCCGGCGGCATATGCCATCCGGTGATCGAACCCTATGTACTTCCCGTTTCGCCCTACGAGGCGTTCGCTTCGGGGCAGCAGAACGATGTGCCGCTACTGATCGGTTCGAACGCCGAGGAGGCGCGAGCGATAGTGGATGTTACACATGAGACGGCCGCCACGTTCGACGGCGACCTGAGGCGCAGCGTCGGCCAACTGCCGCCTGCGTTGGTCGCAGCGTATCCCCACGCGACTGACGTAGAAGCTCGGCAGGGGCGGCTCGGACTCGAACGCGACCTCCGCTTCGGTTGGGACATGTGGGCCTGGGCGAGGTTGCAAGCCGGAACCGGGCAGAATCGTGTCTACTACTACTCGTTTCGACAGCATCCACCATTCCCGGCCGGCTCCGTGTACGAGGGCTGGGGCGCGAGCCACTTCGCCGAGCTCTGGTACGTGTTCGACCATCTAGATCAGGAGCCTTGGAACTGGACCGCGGCAGATCGGAAGTTGGCTGAGGAGATGTCCAGTTATTGGGTCAACTTTGCGAAGTCGGGCAATCCGAACGGCCCGCGGCTTCCGCCGTGGCCAGTGTTCACCAATACGGAGGGCAAGGTCCAATATCTGGGCGATCCGATTACCGGTGGTGGCGTGGCGAATATCAAGGGTCTGACCGCCTTCGACGCCGTCTACGCAACAGTGCGAGGTAAACCGTTTGCTGCACGGTAACGCCTTCACTGCGGCCGCGATGCTGGCGTCGACGATCGCCCATGCCGAATTACCGGTGGCAGTGCCCAAGGCAACACTATCCGCGCTCGCCCAAATGCGGGACGGAAACATTCATTGGGCGGCCGCGCGACTTCTCGATCTGGCAATTCCCCTCTTCTTTCTGTTCACCGGTCTCGCCGCACGCCTGCGGCAGATGTGCGAATATATCTCCGGCCGCCGCTGGTTCTGGGCGGTCACGCTCTTCGCCTGCGCCTATCTGATCCTGGCTGCGCTGATCGTGCTGCCCTTCGACTTTTATGTTGGCTATGTCCAGCCGCACGCGGCGGGACGCACGGGCCAGACCTTGCCGAATTGGCTGAAGGGCGAAGGAGTGCAACTTGTCGTCAGATTGGTCATCGCATCGCTGTTCATTTGGCTTCCCTATCAATTGATCGCCAAGAGCCCGCGGCGCTGGTGGCTCTATTGCGCCCTCGCGCTGGTCCCAGTCGCTTTTCTAGCTCTGGTCGCTTGGCCGGTGTGGGTCGATCCGCTGACGACGAGCTATAAGCCTCTCAATGATCGCCCGCTCGAAACGCGGATCGAAGCGCTGGCCGTGCGCTGCGGCATTGCTTACGTCCCCGTCTTTGTCGGCGGCAACAGTACGTCGGTGACCGGCCTCGGCCCGACCAATCGTATCGTTCTGCAGAGCAACTTGGCGGTGGTCGAGACACCCGACCAAATCCAATTCACCGTCGCTCACGAATTGAAGCATTACATCAGGGGCGATAACTGGAAGGGGCTGGCGATCATCGCGATCTTGCTGCTGGCCGGATTTTGGCTTACGGACCGCCTGGGCCGAGCCGCCATGCGTCGGTTCTCCAAGCGCTGGGGCTTCAGCGAACTTTCCGACCCGGCGTCATTTCCGCTGATGGTGCTCGTATTGACCGTCTTCTGGCTTGCCGCTTTGCCGCTTTTCAATACATTCGCCCGCCACATCGAGTTCGAAGCCGACCGCTTCGGCCTTGAATTGACTCATCAAAATCACGCAGCGGCGATGATTTTCGTCAGGGACGCTCAGTCCGATCTCCCGCCCAATTGGGATAACTTCTTCCTAATCTTTCGGGCGACACATCCTTCGATAGCCACGCGGATCGAATTCGCCAACAGCTATAAGCCGTGGGAAGAGGGGACGCCGTTAGTCTACGGCAATGTCTGCAAACCTGAGTGATTAGAGCTGGTGATCCCAGAAATTGGTGTTAAAGAGCCAAATCGCCAAGCGTACGTAGCGCAGGTTGAACTTGAGGTGATGACGTTCAGTGTTCAAGGAACGAACTCGTCCTCCTCGCAGCGGAGATCACAGCGGACACGTCATTGAAAATGAACAGCTTACCGAAAGCTCACGAGGTATTGCGCGGAAAAGGTCAGCGCGAAGGACCCAGCGCACTGGTGCTATTAGGTGAATTACCTGGACTCAATGTAGAAAGAGGCAGCCTTTGCCAATCGGACGTTACCGCATCACGAATCCCATCGTCGCCCTGTTTCATGAAGGTGGACGGCACATAGCCCATACGATTCCCACTGGAGCCTTCATCACAGTTGACAGTGCGGCTTTCGAGGCTAACAAGCTCGTAGACGTGACGTGGGACAACAAGAAGGTCATGATGTTCACCGACGACTTGCGATCACGTTTGAAACTGTCTCTCGAAGGTTCAAAGTAGCTAGGACCCAAAATGGGGACCGAGCCTTGAATCTCAATGACGGACTCGATCAGGCACCGCTCGCGCCCGAGTACGGCATGCATGGCGACAGAAGATACGGCCCGGCCTTACCTCTACGCCGCTGCGTGTGTCGCGCAGCAGCGCACTCCGTTCTTTGACGAGATCCGCGCCTGTAGCCCTATTTGCAACTGGCCCGGCTATGATGGTGACACTGGCGAAGTGGAGTGATTGATGACGGCTGTAGCGGACGGAACGAACACTACTAGCAATTTCGTTTCGGACGCAATATGGATCCGTCTAGGCTGCGAGTTGACATATCGCACTGCGGTTTCGACGCCAGCCCACATGATTTTGCGGCCACGCCGATCCAGTACTCAACGAATTCAGCAAGAGATGCTAAGCTTCGAGCCTGATTTGGCCAGCACTGAAGAAACAGATTCGCACGGCAATATCGTCGATCGAATCCTGCTAAAGCCCGGCGTCAGTACGATCCGTCACGATGCACTGGTAGCCGTCAGTTCGTATCCAGAACATAACTTGACGACTGAAATGGCGTCAAGGGTAGAACTACTGCCTCTATCGTTGCTTCGATACACACAGCCGAGCCGCTATTGCGATTCGGACAGGCTAATGGAATTTGCGTTCAAGAACTTTGGCCAATGCGTTCCTGGGGCTCCCACTGTGCGGGCTATCTGCGACTGGGTACATAACAACATCGAGTATCGTTTTGGCTCAGGAGCGACAGATCTCTCGGCGTCGCAGGTCATCCAGCGAGGGTACGGAGTCTGCCGCGATTTCGCACATGCGACGTCCGTGCTCTGTCGCACATTCAATATTCCGAGTCGTTATGTGACCGGACATCTGCCAGACGTCGGAGCTTTCGACTCAGGGGCGCCAATGGATTTCCA
>JBAUZG010000134.1:0-4258 GCA_049585195.1 Bryobacteraceae bacterium
ATTGCTTGCATGATATGGGCGATCCGGTCGGTGCGGCTGCACACGTCCGCCAGGCGCTCGCCAAAGATGGCACGTGGATGATTGTTGAACCCTTTGCAAACGACGAATTGAAGGACAATTTGAATCCAGTCGGCCGCGTCTACTACTCGTTTTCAACGCTGCTGTGTACGCCCTGCTCACGATCGCAAGAAGTTGGGATGTGCCTGGGCGCGCAGGCTGGCGAAGCACGAATTCGAGAGGTTGTTACGTCGGCTGGGTTCAGTCGCTTTCGCCGCGCCACAGAAACACCCTTCAACATCGTCTACGAGGCTCGGCCATAGTCCGATCCGGTCATATCACGCAAGCATGGCAGTCGGCGTGGTGAACGGTCGGCCTAGTTCCGCCGACACAGCTCATCCCTACCTAATGGCGAGCGGTCGCGCATTGTTGCCCTTCGTCGGTAAAGAGATCCCCCGCTGTCTCACGAGTGGCAAACTCGACCGTAGGAGGCGCCACTCAAGATGCGGATCGGAAAAAGAGCCTTTGCGGCTGGATTCGTCTTGGGCGTCTACGGCCTGTTTGGGCAAAATCTGCTTGCCCACTCCCCGATTGAGCAATCCCCATGTGGGCGAGTATGGAACCTGCCGCGGGGGACGGCCGTGAAGAACGCCGGCCCGCGCACTTACCGGTTTACCGTGGAATACAACTCGGCGAACAGCAAAGGCGAGGTGTTGCACCGTTATCGCCTGACAGGCGAGTACACGCGAGGACTCGTCGGGGGAGAGGCCGTCTGGAAGAACGTCACTGAGGCAGACGCAGACGGCGCCACCGCTCCGTTCGGAGCGCCGCGGAAAATTGACTTCATGGAAGGATTCCGCTATCGCAACGATCTTCCCAACACGTTCAAGCCCGAGTTTTTCAAAGGGTTTCCACCAACCGCGGTGTTTGAGCGTAACCTGGTTTGGGACACCGGGATGATCGAAACTTTTGGCCAGAACTTCTTCGATCATCTGAAGCTGAACCAGCCCTACCACGTCCTGTCTAACCAAGATGTGAAGATGCCGGATGTCGGCACCTTCCGTAACAGCAACGTCGTACTGGAATGGATCGGGCGTTCGCAGAGAAATCGCCAGGACTGCGCTGTGATTACTTATCAGGCGTTCTTCAATCCGCTTCGGATCGTCAATGGCGGGATGACGCTCGAAGGCCGCAGCGACTATTGGGGAGAGATCTGGGTCTCGCTGGCGACGAGACAAATTGAATACGGCACGCTCCATGAGAACGTCCTGGGCGAAATGAAGGTACCCGGTCAGAACGCGGCGCAGATCATCAATCTGTTCCGCATCGGCGCTTTGGAACCCGTGGCCGCTCAGTAGATCTGGCAACGTCGACAAAGGTGGTTGGAATGAAACATAGATGGGCGATTTCGTTTCTTTGGATAAATCTCGCTGTGGCTGTTGTGATTCTGATCGTGGTCGCCACAAACCACATTTCGAGCGCCCGGGATCTGGTGCACATGCTCGCCTACGCCCTGGTCTGCGCGAACCTGTCCGGAGCGCTTGGTGTTTGGATCATAGGCGGTCTGGCGGGGAAACTGGCGGTCCGCAAGCCTCCGCCAGTACTGGCCATCGTCGCGGGCATCGTCGTCTTCTCCGCGGTGGGTTGTCTGATAGCAGAGGCATTGTTCATGGAGATCGGCTTTGAGGCGATACCGCACTTTTGGCAGGGCTACCTTTCTACCTTGCGAATTGCCATACCGCTTGCCGTAGTGTTCGGCTTGGGCGCATTAGCTCACGCATCGTTACGGGGGCGCGTGCAGCTCGCCGAGGAGAGGCTTCACGAGAAAGAAGTAGGGGAAGAGCGGGCGCGGAAATTGGCCGCGGAAGCGCGATTGCGTTCGCTCGAATCTCGCATTCATCCCCATTTCCTGTTCAACACGTTAAATTCGATCAGTTCGCTTATCCCCGTCAATCCAGATCGAGCGGAACAGACTGTGGGGCGGCTGGCGACACTGCTGCGGGCGTCGCTCGAGACCAGTCACCAACGGTTGATTCCATTGCGGGAAGAGTTAGCAATGGTAGAGAGCTACGTCGACATCGAAAGGGTGCGCTTTGGCGGCAAACTGTGCGGATTAGTGGAAGTGCCGGCCAAACTCCAGGATGCTAAGGTGCCGCCCATGTCGGTGCAGTTGCTGGTTGAGAATGCGGTGAAGCACGGGATCACTGCGCAGAGCGATGGCGGAGAGTTTGTAGTTACTGCATCAGCGGAGGATGATAGTTTGCGGATCGAGGTCAGTGACACAGGAGCTGGCTTCGACCTGGCGGCAATTCCTCCTGGCCATGGGCTCGAAAGCCTGGTGGAGCGCCTCGATTCGTTGTTCGGCGAGAAGGCGCGCCTGAACGTTTTCCGGCGCGACGGTTATTCCGTGGTCGAGATGGTTTTGCCTCGCGTATGAAGCTGCGCGCATACCTTGTGGACGATGAACCTTTAGCGCTCGATCGCCTGCGCCGGTTGCTCGAGCGCACGGGACAAGTGGAAGTAACCGGCAGCACGACCGAGCCTGAGAACGCTGTCGCGGCATTAACAGCCGACCCGCCCGACGTATGTTTTTTGGACATTCAGATGCCGCGACTGGATGGGTTCGAGGTTCTAGCGCGGCTGCCCAAGCAGCCCATCGTAATTTTCACCACCGCCTACGATCGGTTCGCGCTGCAGGCATTCGGCGTGAACTCAGTGGATTACTTGCTGAAGCCAATTGAGCCGGAATCGCTCGATCGCGCTCTCAGGAAAGTGGAAGGCTTGCGGGGCGCGGGCCGATTCGCGCAGCCAGATTTAGAGGCTCTGCTTAAGACGCTCGCGGAATCGTTGCGCGAGCCTAAGCCCGAGTACCTCGAGCGGATTGCATCGCGGCTGGGCGATCGCCTTTGGTTCCTCGACTTACTGCGAGTGACGCATTTTTACGCCGAAGACAAGCTGACTTACGCAGTATCGGAGGGCAAGGCTTACTGTGTAGACTATGCCATCGCTGAGTTGGAACGAAAACTGGACCCAAAGAAATTTATTCGTATTCACCGGAGCACAGTCGTCAATTTGAACTGGATCAAGGAAGTCGCTGCGCTGCCTGGGGGAGCTATGAATGTTCGGCTGAAGGATGGCAAAGATACGGACCTGACCGTCGCGCGCGACCGTGCTCGCGAGTTCAAGACACGCTTGGGGTGCTAGCTGATTTCCGTCGCAAGATACACATTCTGACAGCTTACTTGCGCGTGGCTCGGTAACGTACCGTCGAATCGAGACATGTTTTCCGAGCCACGACCGCGAGGGAGTGGTTTTCAACCGAGCGGTTTCAGCATGATGTTCAATCAGTGAATTTCTTTGTTTCGCTGGCTGCTTGTATCATGTTCGGAGCATGTCCTCCGATAAGGGAGCCCGGCGGCGGGATTTCCTAAAAACAGCCGCGCTGGCAGGCGGCGTAACCCTGCCCTCAGCGCCTGCCGCGGATGCGCAGCAGGATATATCCTTCCGTGCTGAGGCGCAGCCGCGCTTGGAAATTGAGTACCCACGGCGGTTCATAGGCTCGTCGCTCCAGATGATTTCGTTCCCGCTAGGCGGTATTGGCGCGGGGAGCATTGGTCTCGGGGGACGGGGACAGCTCCGCGATTGGGAAATCTGCAATCGTGCGGATAAAGGGAATTCTCCTGATTATGCCTTTGCGTCCATTTGGGCGAAAGCTGGCGACGGCAAGCCTGTTACCCGTGTTCTCGAGTCGCAGATCCAGCCACCATATGAAGGTCAGGACGGTCTCGGCTCGCGCAATGCGCCCGGGTTGTCGCGGCTCGATACAGCGACGTTCATTGGCGAATTTCCTTTGGCGACAATTGAGTTTCACGACCGCGATTTGCCGCTGAACGTCAGGCTCGAAGCCGGGACGCCATTCATTCCGCTTGAAGCAGACGATTCCGGGCTCCCCATCGCCGTTCTCCGCTACCGTATGAGGAACACTGGCTCCGTACCTGTTGCGGCTTCGATCGCGTTCTCGATCGACAACCCCGTCCGCTCGCTCACTGCAAAGCGAAACGCGCAGCCGGATGGACGGACAAACGAACTTCGCCGCGTATCGGGCCTTCAGGGCGTGTTTATGCACAATCCGTCGCTCGATCATAAAGACCCTGCGTTTGGCAGCTTCGTGCTGGCCGTTCTTGAAAGAGATGGCGGCGATATTTCCATTTTGAAGGGTTGGCCGGCCGCACGCTGGTGGACCAGCCCTCTTCTGTTCTGG
>JBAUZG010000135.1:0-22143 GCA_049585195.1 Bryobacteraceae bacterium
ATATTGGAGCAATTTTGTTTGATGGGAGCAAATTCCGCAGGCCGCGCTGAGGACACATTTGCCCTATCGACTTTCCGCCACCATGACGTTGCTGCCTGATCTATCAAGCTGCGAATAGAGAATCCACTTCGCGTCCGGCGACACCGACACACCGTAATCCCGGCTGTCCGGAAAACCCTCCATCAGCGGTAAAATCAAGCGCGTTCGTTTGCGCGAGAGCTCGTAAGCGCAAAGCTCCCCTGGTTGTCCTTTCCCGGCGCGTTGAATGAAAAATATCGCGTCCGGAGTAAGTGTCCACCCATTTTGTTGCACGTCGTTACGTGGACCGATTACTAACTCTTCTCGGGAGCTGACTTGGCCCGTGGACTGAGCAGGTATTCGCCAGATACTGTCAAATCCGTCCTTCGAAAAATACAGCCATCTTCCATCCCGCGATTCTCGTGATGCATAGCCGCCGTTCTGCGTTACCTGTACCGCTTGTCCACCAGAAGCCACCTGTCTCCACACCTCCCATCTCCCGGTTCGATCGGAGGCAAAGTAGAGAAATTTGCTGTCGGTGGACCAACTGGGAACTTCGGCCTTGATTCCTGAAATGACCCGCTTCGGGTTCCCACACAGCATGGTCGCTGCGTCGCAATCGAGGGTAAAAATGTCGGAATGTTCTTGCGCTCTGCTATAAAACGCTAAACGGCGCCCATCGGGAGACCATTGCAGACCGCCTACATCCGGTCCGCTAAAGTTGGTAACGCGCTTCCGGCCGGTTCCATCGGCGCGCGCAAGCCAAATCTCTCGACTGCCGGATCGATCGCTGACGAACGCAATCCTTCCATCCGGTGCGTATGCGGGATCCTGATCGCGCAGAGTGGAGGCAATGAGCCTTACCGGCGGTTCACCGCCTGTAGCCGAGATGCGATAGATGTTGACATCCTGCGTTTGGTTCACCCAGGCCAGTTGCCCCGTTTTCCAGCTCATAGCCGGAGTGATCGCATCAATTCCTCCCTGAATGATCCGCTCCGGCCGGCTTCGCGATGTCAGGGAGAATCGCCATAGCCCGAAGATTGTAGAGCCCCTTTGGCAGGATACGATCAGGCTTTTGCCGTCAGCCGTCCATGCGTGCCCCCAAATTCCAAGTCTCTCCCATGTCACCCGCCGGGGCTCTCCCCCGGCAACCGGGACAGTATAGATATCGTCCGCCCAAAATCCAGTTACCCTTTTGAAAGCGATGGTGCGGCCGTCGGGCGAAAATCTGGGATACGCATCGCCTGCGTTTCCCATTGGCGGGGAAGTTAATTTTCGCTTCTCACCGGTTCGCAAATTGAACAAATAGATAGCCAAGAGCTCTAATTCAGGCACGTTCTCCGAGAATGCCAAGTACGTTCCATCGGGCGACCAGTCCATCCGAGACCACAGATGCGGCTTTGTTAAGTCCAAAATTTTCTTCTCATTGCCTCCTGAGCTGGGTATAACGAAGATGGCGCCAGATCGTCCGTATGCCCGCTTAAATGCGATCCATTTGCCGTCCGGTGACCAGACAAGAGGTCCAATGATGCCTTCGGAATGAGAATCGGTCAGCTGAACAGGTTCGCTACCGTTTAGCTGCTTCACGTAGATCTGCGGCGGTGTGTCCAATCTCTCCGTCCAGGTAAACGCTACGGACTGCCCATCGGGAGAGAACGCCGGGTCTTGTTCCCAGCCGGCTTGTGACGTCAGCGGTTCAATTTTCAGGTTTGCAAATTGCGCCGAATCCCGCCTGCGGAACACGAACCAGCCCACGGCGGCCAGCGCAACGAGAGAAGCCACCAGCGCAGCCAGCCACAAGCGGCCGCCCGCAATCGCTCGCGGGTGGGACGTCTCTACAGTGGCCCGGTCGTTGGACAACGTCAAATTCTCGCCGAGCTGTCTTGCCACTTCCGCCGCCGAAGGCCGCCGGGCAGAATCCTTCGCCAGCATCGCCAGGATGAGCGAATTCAGGGCTGGCGGTACTTGCGGATTCACGGATGCAGGTGTGGGCGGATCCTGGGTGAGCGTAGCCCGCAACGCATCGAGAGGCGATTCCTCGTCAAACGCACGCCTCCCGGCAGCGAGTTCAAACAGCACTAACCCGAACGAAAAGACATCGCTGGCCGCGCTTAAGGACTCGCCCCTCGCCTGTTCGGGAGACATGTAGCGCAAGGTTCCGAAAACAGCTCCAGGCGCCCCGGCATTGGTTTCGCTTGCTGCTCGGCGCGCTAGACCGAAATCCAGCACCTTTACGTACCCGTCTTCGCGCAGCATGATGTTCTCGGGTTTGATGTCCCCGTGAATGATGCCGTTCGCGTGAGCCGCCGCCAGCGCTTTCGCTACCTGCGCACCAATTGATACGACTTCATCGATACTGAGTGAAGCACTTCTCAACTTCGCAAGCGAGCTGCCTTGCACCAGCTCCATAACAATGGCCGCGCAGCCTTCGGACCGAATCACTTCATGAATCGTCACGATATTCGGGTGATTCAAACTAGATGCTGCTTTTGCCTCGCGAGCAATCCGCTCGGTGTCCAGTTCGGCAGCCGGTTCCGCTCGCAGGAATTTGAGCGCCACACATCGGTCCAGCTCAGTATCCAGGGCTGACCACACCTCACCCATGCCGCCGCGGCCCAACATTTCCAGTACCATGAAGCGGTCAAAGCGCTGATTAGGCGCGACCACATCGGGACACGATGCGCTTGGCTGCATCGGCAATAGCGGTTCACTCAGAAAGCTGCCGGCGGACTCGTGCTCCCTAAGTAACTCTTCCACGGCTTTTCGGAGCAAAGTTTGCGTGCCACAGGCTTGGTCCAGCAGCATCACGCGTTGATCTCCCGACTTCTCAAGTGCTGCGTGGAACAACTCGACTACCTGGTTCCACTCCGAAGGGTCCATGCCTATTAGTACAAGATATTAGCCTATTGGCTGATGCCGCAGCTGCCCTTTTAGCCACGCTTTGGCAGCAAGCCAATCACGTTTAACGGTGATGGGAGAGACGTTTAGAACCTCGGCAGTTTCCTCCGGAGATAGTCCCCCAAAATAACGTAGTTCCACCACTCGCCGTTGCCGGGGGCTCATCTCTTCCAGCTTGTCGAGCGCCACGTTCAGCGAGAGCAGTTCCTCCGCCTCTTGATCGGAAAGCGCCACGCAGTCCTCCGTATCCACGGCCGAACGGTTAAGCCCCCCTCGCTTAAGCGCCTGCCTGCGCCGCGCGTGATCCACCAGTATCCGGCGCATGATAGAAGCGCTAACACCAATAAAATGAGCCCGGCTCTGCCAGTCTCGTGCCTGATCGCTTACCAGGCGAATGTAAGCTTCGTTTACCAGTTCGGTAGGCTCCAGCGTGTGATCGGCTCTTTCGTTACGCAACTGTAATCTCGCTAGTTTCCGCAATTCGTGCAACACCAAAGGGATTAGTCTGTCGGCGGCACGCGAGTCGCCATGACTAATCTGCTGCAGAAGTACGGTTACTTCTCCCGGGTCAGCAGCCTGCAAAGCGGTGCTCCTTATCTGTTAAGAGTACAGCCAAAGCATCGAGATCAGCGGGCATGCTCAGAGGACATGCGCTCTTGCTCGTGCCGTGCGGGGGCAACGTGGACATCTGGCAAAAACTCACGGTACCCAGAGTGCCCGCTTTTTCTATGGAGCTCACGCCCTCGCGTCTTTCCGGGGCAAACTCTTCTGATGCCGGTAGATCGCGGGTAGTCGCCAAGGGTTTAGCAATCCAGGAGGCCACTTGGATGAGAATGGGCTACTCTTCCCAGTGCGGTCGCAAGTCTCTCAATCAACTTGGGTTGTAAGGTGAACACCACATTAGTACTCCTAAACGCGTCTCGGTCGCACTTTAATTCAGCGTAAGCGCGTCATGATCGCTTCGATTATTCCTGGCGCTTCTGCCAATTTGCAACACTATCTATGACCTTCGATTCGTTTCTCGGCTCGCTCAGATGGGACCAAATCACAGCCGGTAAATTCGTTGCGCCGTTCTGTAAAAGATGGCCTCCTGTTCGTCGGGAGCATAGTCGTCAAAAGCTTCCAGATACATTCTCAACAGCGTTTTAAAGTCGTAGAAGATCGTATCCGGTGGGCAGTTGCTGCCGAACAGGCAGCGTTTCGGACCGAAGCAACTGACGGACTGCTGCAACCACCGCCGAATCCATCCGGGATCGGATTGGCGGAAGACACAACCGATGCCGCTCAGCTTCAGAAAGACGTTGGAGCACTGAGACAATGCCTGCAGATGCTGGCTCCATTGCTCAAATCCAACGGTCGACAGATCGAGAGGCCAAGCCAGATGTTCGATGACGATTGTGGTCTCCGGAAAGCGTTGCGCCAGAGCCACTGCCTCTGCCGCCTGATGGTCATACATTTGCAAATCAAATGACAGACCGTAGTCGGATAGCAGCGCGAAACCCCTGCGCCATTGGGCATCCCGCATGTAATCTCCCCGGTCGGTCATGCGCCGCCGGGCTTCTTCGGCATAGTTCAGCGGCATCCGAATGCCGCGCACATTGGCGGAGGTGCAGTGCTGGCGCAGCGTTTCCTCCACGTCAGGATGCGTTAGGTTGGCGTAGGCCACGATGCCCTGGGGATAGCCATTCTGGTCGGCTTGCCCTTGCAGCCAAGCCGTTTCCCCCACAGGGTGATCGGGAAAACCAAACGCCTGCACGTGAACCGACTTCACAACGTGGCAGTCGCGGGTCATCGCTATGTAATCGGGAGCAACAAAGTTCCGTTTTAGCGGGTCGTAGTTGCCAAACAATCGCTCGAAACCCGCATCGTTTTGACTCAGCCAGGCGTAGCCATTCGCCAGGTCCCATAGATGCATGTGGGTATCGATGACTGGTCCAGAATACAATGGTGATTCCCCGTGCGATCGCACGCCCACCCTTCCCAACGGAAACAGGAGGGCTACTGATCAGAAGATGCCCCGCGTCTTACCTCAAACCGGGACAAGTTTCCGGTAACGGCAGTTCTCTGGCGACGGAAGTGTCTGTAGACCGAGCCTAATGCGGTTTCAGCAACATCATACCGCCCGATTGGAAGGCGTCTTAACGCATTAGAAATTAGGTAGCGACGGCTCGGTTTTTTTATGCCGCTGCCCTGCCGGGTTGGCTTGCTGCGATCCATCGAGAATCGCTCTGACGGCGGCCCACAGATCTCGAATATGACGGTCGGGAGGCAGGTTTCCTCGTTCGAAAAAGCCGGCAGATTTCCAGCAATTGGAAGCGGTGAAACAGGGAGGACGCCGCGGCCTATCGGTCTGCGCGGCGCTTTCCGGTGGCGCTACAGCCGGGCAACTGGTCCCGCGGTGCATTGGAGTCAGTTCGTTTCCAATACCTCCCGGACGACGCTCGATCCGGAAGCTGACGCTCGACCGGCCGGATCGCTTCGGATATCCGTATGGGACACGTGCCAAAAAATCTGGGTTTGGATGCGACGGAGACTGTAGGAGACGGACAAATCGCAAACGCTGCTACAGTGATTGACTCTCCGATTCAGTTTTCACTCGGGCCGCCCGACGGCTCCAGAAGATCGATCCAGGCCAGCGACCCTCGCCGGCATAGTAGATTCGGCGTTGCCGAACATATTTTTTGAATTCATCTTGCACCATTGCAGAATACGCCTCTGCCGAGCCTTCCGCGATAGCGCGGGCTGCTTCCACTCCGTGGCGAAGTGCTTTGAAGACTCCGCGACCCGAGAGAGGATCGTATGAAGATGCGCTGTCGCCAACCGCCAGCCAGTTCCTGCCAAAAATCCTACGGCGGCAGGCCGACGTCGCGTGCAGCACGCGGGTGGCGGCGATTCGAGTGGATTCCACGCGCGCGCAGGTCAGCGGAGCCAGTTCCAGTTCATCTCCGATGACGATGCCCGCCCTGGTGTAGATCTTCGGGTCGGTAAAAAACATGGCCACCGTTTCACTGGACGGAACCGGCGCGGAATACCACCAGCCGTGTGACGTGGTCTCGATTATCGTCCGTACATCCCGGCTGGAGCCCGCAAGCCGCAGAGCGATCGCGATCAGGCTATCGTCCTTGTCGTACCGATGTTCTTCGTCTGTCCGCAGTCCCGTGCGGCCCGAGGCATCGACCAGATAGCCCGCGCGGACATGCTCCGGCGCGCGGCTGTTGAGCAACAGTTTCGCTCCGGCACGCGCGGCTTCGCGGCAGAGCATCGCGTCGAAGCGGTTGCGGTCAACATGCCAGCCGCAGCCGTACGCATTCGAGACGAAGTCCTGAACGACGGGTGAATCGGAGCCCCAGCAGGATAAAATTCCCGGAGCTTCCAGCGAGCCGAGCGCCGAAAATGCATCCCAAAGATCCAGGTCATTCAGTACGGGATTGATTTCGGGGGGCAGAGTTTCGCCGAAACGCTCAGTGTCGAATCCTGTGGCCTCGCAGAGCGCAACGCGAATGCCGCGGCGGGCGAGGCACAGCGCTGTCACCGCGCCCGCGGGACCGCCGCCGGACACACGGACATCAAAAATGTCCGACATTCAGGTGGTGAACTGAACAATCATGCAATAGAATCAACTGACCTGCTACTAGGGCATTATTCATGGATTTAGAATCAATTGTCGAAGCACGCATCCATCCGGCGATCGGGATTGCCCGCATCGGGAACAGCGACGAATATTTTATCGGGCCGCAAGTGCCTCATCCCACCCCGCCGCCTCCGGGTGGGTACCGCGATGCGTCGGGAAAGCTGAAGAGGCAGGCCGCGCAATTCCGAATCTACGGCTACGACTCGAATGGAGAGGTGGTGACCGAACTCACTTGCGTCAACGCCCATATTGAGTGGACCGTCCATGTCGCCAACAAAAAAGGCGCGTGGTACGACTTCGATGCGGCGCTCGATCTCCCGGAAGCGAAAGATCTGAAGTCGTGCAGGCGCAACGCCTTCATACAGGGAGAGCAACGGGAAAAACTCGTAATCGACCCCGGCCCGCGCACGGTCTCGGGTCCGAATTGCGAATCGGCACGCTTCGATACGGGGAAGTTTCTCGATTCACCCGTATATCTCGGTGAGCTTTTTACCGACGATGTGGGACGGCTGGGTTTTGTCGGCGGCAAGGGAGTTTCGGCCTCCCCGCTGAACTTCACCCTGGTCACGTTCGCCAACAATCCGGGATGGCATGACGATACGTCGGACGGGCCAGTAAGGGCGAAGGTCGTCGTCAACGGCAGAGAGATCGGAGTTGCCCCCGCATGGGTCGTGACAACTCCGCCCAATTACTCTCCGGATCTTGTGACGCCTCAGACCATCTACGACGTAATTACCGACGCCCTTGCGGGATCGCTGTTGAATACGCCGACGACTCCATCGTTTACAAAAAATATTCTGCCGCTCTTACGACAGTTTGATAACGCGCAATGGGTGAACTTCGGATTCGCTGTACAGTTCGGCTGGCAGGCTCCTAACAATTTCCTGCGGCCGGAAATACTGGCCAAGCTGGCGGCCGCCCCGGGCCATGGCGACCCATACGGCGAACTGCGCCGGCAGATTTTCTACAGCTTTCGAAATCCCGCCTCGACAGTCTTTGAGCCCCTCGCGTGGCCGCCGATCTATGGGGATGCGTTCGGGAGCTACGACACGCCTCCCGTGGCGCGCGCTGGGTTCGCGGTCACGAACACGTTGTACACGTATTTGCAGCAGTGGAGTGCGGGGGATTTCATTGCCGACTACGATAAGACGGCAACGGCGCCTGCTTCGATCGGCGATGTGCCGTTAAAAGATCAGCCGGCCGCTCTGGACCTGGCGGCCCTGCACTTCTGCATGGGAGGACCGTTTCATCCGGGATGTGAAATGACCTGGCCGATGCGCCATCCGTCGATGTATTCGGCGCCCTACCGGCTCAGGGTGTACCCGCACGGGCTCACGAAGTCGGATTACGGCGAGTTTCTTACTCAGACCACCGTCAATGCATCGGACGGACCGCTTTCCGTGAGCGGGCCGGGGGATATCACGAAATGGATGGCCGTTCCGTGGCAGACCGACACCGCGAGTTGCCGCGCAGGCTATCCGAATACGGAGTTTCCATCCGATCCGTTTATACCCACCTTCTGGCCGTCGCGCGTTCCGAATAACGTGATCACGGAGGAGCAGTACCGGACTATAACGAATCCAAATACGTCGCCGGAAGAAAGAATGGAGGCATTCAATACGCGGCCGTATTGGTTACGAAGTCTTGACTTTTCCAAACCATACGTGGAACAGATCACAACGATGATCAGCATGTTCGGCGATTTGGGGCTGATTCTGAAACGCGAGGCAAGCGTGCAAGGGCTCCCTCCGTTTATTTACGTGGAAACGCTGCCAGAGCGGAAGAAGTTGCTCGCAGCGACCGCTCCGGCGACCCCAGATCCGAAAAAGCCGTCGGTCAGCGAGGAGTTTGCTCGGGCAAGGTTCGGAGGATTACGGCGCCGTTAGTTTCGCATCGGGCATTGACAGAGACAGACAAGGGCTGTGCCGCTGGTCCTGCGAGCGAAATCCACTTCCGCACGCCTCCGGAACGGATGGCGGCGCCTGCAGGCGACGGATTGCCGCCCGAAGTTATCGCTTTGTTAAGGTCCGTTGTGGTATTTGCTGGGAGATCGCGGTCGTATGACGGGCTACCTGTCAATTGAACCGTCATCCAGGGACATTGCCTGAGCTCCTTCGGGCAATCGATCGGTACGAAGGAGAAGCATGGGTTCGATGAAGGCAGCCCTCGACTTGAAACTAGACACAAGCTATAGTTTAAGGTGATCGGCCGCTCGTGTGCTTGATTAGCGCCCAGCTCGGGCTTATTCGCTCGGCGCGACCCACAGCGGCTCGATCTACAGAGCCTTTCGCAGGCTGAACTGCGGCCTGTAAGACTTGCCGGCGCCAGTGGCCGCGGCGGCCAGCTCGCGTGGCGAGGCGTGCATCCCCTGGCGCCCATCATCTTGGCGCGCTGGATCACGTGTCGCACTCGTGGGAAGGCATGGCCATCCAGACCGACAAGCCCGGCGCGCTACCATGCGCGAAGCGATGTACTATACCCATTCGAAGGCCGTGAGCACAGTCATCATCGGCTGCAACAACATCGCGCAGCTCGAGGACAACGTGCGAGTCGCCTGCGAGTTCACACCGCTCAACGACAAGCAGTCGACAGACCTGGTCGCCAGAGTTGAGCGTTGCTCGAAGCCGTCGAGCGAATCAGCTCTCTACTTTCAGATACAACCGATAGTGCTCATCCTGGATCGCCGCAAACGGTCGCAGCGTGAGCGCTCCCGCAGCCAACTTTGCTTGCCAGTCTGTACAACTCGCGTGGCTGCCAGTAGCTGTTGCTTCGTCAGTGACGCCGGCACTTCTCCCACACTGGACAGCGCCAGCGGCCCATGCACGGGCGCAAGCAGATCCGGATGCTGTGGATCGACCGCCTCGAGCACCGTCGGCATGTCGAACTCAATCTCCACGCGATCGCCATTCTTCCACGTACGCCGGAGCGAGGCAAACTTCCCCGGCTTCGGACTTGAAGCCACGCGTTTGCTGTTCACCGAAATCGCCGTCTTCGCCCCAGCCCACGCGGGGATGCGCAGCATCATCTCGATATCAGCGGGTTTCTCCGCCGCAACTTCGATCCTCGTCGATGCCTCATGCGGATACTTCGTCTGCTGCATCAGCCCCACGCGATGTGATCCGCGCTGCCAGGTCATCTTCGACGGCACATAGAGGTTCACATAGATGCTACGCTCGTCCGCGAAGTACGAGCTGATTCCGTAGTCCGCTGTGATCTGCGAGAAAGTCCCGGTGCAGCGGATCTGTTGCAAACCAGAGGGATAGTCTTCTGCTAGGGTAAAAAGCTATGATCCAAGGTCGGCAACTGTTATTTCGCGGGCGGCACTTTGCCGATGAAGTGATCGTCCTTTTGCGTACGTTGGTACCTCCGATATTCGCTGAGCTATCGGGATGTTGCCGAAATGATGGCTGAACGACACCTTTCCGTCGATTCGTCCACGATTTGGAGATGGGTGCAGCGCTATGCGCCCGAATTGAAATGCAAGAACTCGCCGTGAGTTGAAACCAACCAATGGCTCTTGGCGTACCGATGAGACTTACGTGCGAGTGGCCGGACGTTGGACCTATTTATATAGAGCAGTGGACTCGACGGGCGCCACCATCGACTTCTATCTTTCGGAGACTCGCAATTTGTCTGCGGCTCGAGCGTTCTTTCGTAAAGCGCTGGCGAAGCCGAACTGCCCTCGTCCGCGTGTGATCAACGTGGACGGTAACCGCTCGTATCCCACTGCGATCGACGAACTGAAACGGGATCATACACTCGGCCGGCGCTGTCGCTGCCGCGTGGTTCCCTATCTCAACAACATCGTGGAGCAGGATCACCGTGCAATCAAAAGGCGGATCAACGCGAGTCTGGGCTTCCGGTCCTTTCCGGGCGCCGAACGGACGATCCAAGGCTATGAAGCGATGCATATGATCCGCAAAGGTCAGGTTCGATGGTTGGCAAAGGGTGACATTGCGGGCCAAGTCCACTTCATCCATGTCGTCTTCGGACTCACTGACTGACTTAGTCCATTCGGAAACTATTCAAGTTTGCTTTCGATATCAGAGCGCCTATTTGCAACAGAGCCCCCTAGGAAGGCTCCGCGGTTCCGGCTCTAAGAATCTTGTCGGCGGCCGCGAAAATTCGCTGCGCTGACTTCTCACTGATCAGCTGGTGGCCTTCGGCCCAGGACTGAACATAACCGCGCGAATATTCAACGCTGGGCGAGCCCAATGAAGCGCAGCAAAGCATGGCAACGGATTCCGCTTCGACTTCCATTACGTTATGCGTTGTCTGTTCGGTATCCGTTAACGTGCCTGCTTCCGTATGACCCAGGACAACATGGCCTAGTTCATGGAGCGTCGTTTTAAAAGAATTTGCGGCAATGGGGCTCACGCTGATGATCCTGCCTGGCGCTGCGTAACCTTGTATGTTCCCATCCATCAGATCGAACGGCGCTTTCGTGATATTCAGCGCTACGAGTGCGCGCGCTTCATTCCACTCCGGCAACGCTTCCGACGTGTACTCCTGGCCTTCTGTCTGCGACAGGACGAACCAGTGATTCTTTAGAACAAAGAATTGATAACTGGATTCGGTTTCATTGCCGGCCTGATCTGTTTCTTTGCGTTTTACGGTCACGGGCGTGCACAGGCAGATGCCTTTCTCGCCCTTCTTCACCTGCCTGCCCAGCTCCTTCCAACTTCCAACGATGGAAGCTCGCCAGCGGTCCTGGCGCAATTCCGCGTGCCGTACACTGCGCCACGGCCCAGACCCTGTTGGCAAGCGAGTAGCCCCGGAAGCGCTGATACGCATCACTGATCTTGCCGGGTTCGGTAATTGCCTCGGCGAGCAATTTCGCCCAATCAATTCGGTTTGCCGTTTGCATATGTTCTTGTCTCCGTGATGGAAATTGAGGGTGTTGCTACCAACACCCTCCGAGGCCCTCGCCGGCGAGAGTGGGGCGGCACGCAGACAAGAGCTTTGTCCGAAGGATTTTGGGGGCAGACCGTAGGGGGAACCAAAACGCGGAGCGCAAAGGCTCTTGTGCGCGCCGGGGCGAAGCCCTCAGCGGTTGTAAGATGGAGAATTTATCGGTCGCGGCCCGATACTATCGTTGTCGCTTTCTTTACGGGCTTGACGAACTGCCATCGCTCGCCATGTTCATCTTTGCACTGCGCGGCGAAATGAGACAGCAGCGGTAGGGAACAGCTACCGTTCGCTGAAAACCGCTGGCGAACGAATGGGCAGGACTTATTTAAACAGGAGAACGGGGGTACCGCTCTCCCGTGACTCATCGGAATTGGTCTGCTGATCGTCGATCCACGACTGAACGCCGAGCTGCCGGCTCAGGTAATACTTGCTCAGGTAATAATCTTGCAGCCGCTCTTTCTTGTGCGTGTAGTATTTGGTAACAAAGTCCGAAAGAAAGTGCTTTACCTCGGCAGCCTGTGGACGATAACTCGATTCCGACAGATAAACCGCCTGGGCATTGCCGAGCTCGTTGATCCGCACCACGATTGGCCGGAACTGGGCGATGGCTTGCGTGTTGTGCCAAACTTCCCAGCCAAGCACGGCTAATGCAATCGCCAGGATTCCGATCACGGCCAACAAATAGTTGTTCGCCAGGGCGAGCGAGCCGAACTGTTCGGCCTTCGAGCGAATCCATTTCGCGTTATTCAAATCGGTCGCAGGAGTGAAACTTGCCATCTAGAAGAACCTCCGTAAGATCGGAATCGGAAGAGCGCCTGCGCCCGCATACGCGCCGCCGGTAGTCAGATCATTGACCAGTTGCGAAACGTTGAGGCAGGCAAACAGACCGGCAATGACTACGACGGTCCAGGAAAGAAAGATCGCCCACCAGTGGCCCAGGGTGTAGTCGCCATGAACCGTGTTGTTGATGAAGTTCAAAATCATGTTCGTGAAGACGGCGACGAGCGCCGAAGACACCACGCGATACAGCGAGTACTTGATCATGTAGTTCACCCAGGCCCAAAAGAAATGGCTGGTGGAGCGAAATAGGTACGCCACGATGAAGAACGGCCCCAAAATGAGCCCGACGCCAATAGCCCAGAAGCTAAATGCGGTAATGGCGAACAGCCCGCACTCGATGAAAGCCATATCCATGCCGATTCCCACGAAGATGAGGATGGCGGAATATCCCAGACGTGCGACTTTTCCACCGTGGCCCAGATGTTCTGAATCTGGGCCAGAACCGGTCGAGGATTCTGATATCGATCTGAGCGGCCATCCAGCGGGCTTCCTCGGTGAAAAGCTGGTGGAAGCTATAGCCCACAAGCGGCAACGGCTGGTTGTAATACCGCAGCATGTTGTAGGCGATCAGGTAACGAACGAGCACGCGCCAGAAGTGCTCGCTCGAGAAGATATGGTTGCCGGTCAGATAGCTGTAGGTCCAGCTCAGCGCCCCGAGCACGAGCGCCAACAGCCCCAGCTTGTTCAAGATGGGCTGGGCGGTCGCCAGAAAGATTTCGCTCGACGGATCGACAATGCCATCAAGTGCCTTGGTGACATAGCTCATCAGGTCGACCGTGCCGGGATTGACTGGAATCTGGAACTGGGCAAGGATGGGGAGCCACATAGTTATTGCCTGTAATCGCGAATGGTTTGGGCCGAACGCATGGCCGGCACTTGTTGCGGTTTGACAGAATCGAGCACGCCATGGCTGTGCTGGCGCACTGCAAAGTAAAGGCCACTGAGGAGGCCGATCAAGAGCAGGAGCCGAAGAACGAGACTGTAGATCATTGGCTGTACTCCGCAATGGTGGCCGCCGATCCACCCCACGCGGTTGCTTCGCTGGCCGTGTAGGTGTCGCAGATGGTCATGACGTTGAGGTTGTCGGCCAGCACGTCGCGCTGAACTTTGTTGGTCAGGATCTGCTGCTCGGCAATGGTCGTAAGCAGGGCATTCGCATCTTCCTGCTGGCGATTGGCGAGCACCGTGCCGTTCGCGAGGAGATTCAACTGCTCGACTTCGGAGTTGGTCGCACTGCTCGTATCCTGCGAAGTTGCTTCGAGATTGGAGAGAGCCTGGTCGTTGGCTGGCTGATTCGTGCGGCTATCGGCGATGGTCAGCATGGCAGCCTGGCTCATGCCGTCAGCCACATTGACGGACGCGATATTGGCGGACGTCGAACTCGCGCCCAGCCGAAAGACGGACCAGAACGGCGGCGGGTGAATGCCATAGGTCGCCGTGCTCCAGGTACCTGGAATGTTGACGCCCGAGGTAACGGCTGGATTCCAGCCGCCGGTCTCGCCAAAGATTGTGGGGGTATTCGAGTCGACGACTTGCGTGGCCGTGCCGAGCCACGGGCTTTTGATCGTGAACCAGCCGGCGTTATAAGCGATCTGGTTATACGTCTGCGTCGCCATGTTATAGAGCTCGATGATGTCTGCGATCTCCGTGATGGCATGGGCCGATTGCGTGGGATCGAAGACGATGGTAGGGAACCCGAACTGTGCAAGTCCCAGCGCGGGAACTAACAAAGCAATTAAGCACCGTTTGCGCATCAGTGCCCTCCGAAGAAGCGGATCAGCACGCTCACAATGCCGACACATAGCCCGAAGCCGAACACGCCCACGACAAAGCACAGAAAGAGGATGAGCACGGAACTGGCAGCTTTGCCGGGCAGCGCGGCGTACTTGATGTCGCGCCGCAAGGAATTAAGATCGTCGTTATTCATAAGCCTCCAAATTTCAAATCGTTAGTGAGAATGACCTTGATCCGGGTTCCTTCGCGAACCTGGATCGTCGGATACTTGTTGAGGAATTTCGCCAATACCTGCTCGGCGCTCGAACCCATACGTTCGGTAAAGCCGACGCGAAAGCCAGTCGCTGGATCGTAACCATAACCGCCATACGCTCCGATCTGCATCAGGCCGCCGATGCCGCCGAGCGCAAGTGAGGTGCCGAAGATTTCCAGATAATGGTGATCGATCTTGCTCACGACGCCCGTTTCGCCGATCTGATCGAGGCCGTGGAACTTATCGAGCGAAATGGATTTGCCGTTGGGCAGAATCAAACGATGGAACAATACGGCCAGGCGGCGCTGATCGAAACCGCTGACTTCACGGGCTTCGCCGAGGAGCCGCGAGCCTTTGGGGATCAGCAACTCGATTCCCGCCCGGCTATAGACATCACTAGAAACCTGGGTAATCACCGGGCCGCTGAATTCGCCATCGAGCCGATTTAAAAGGACGGTCTCGATAATGGTTCCTTCGTCAAGCCGGTAGGTGCCTGGCGGCGCTTCGCTGTTCGATGATTCCGCGTTTTGGTTCTCCCCTGATTTTTGAGCGGTCACAGGTTGCTCTGTTTTCGGACCAGGCGCGGTACTGGAAGACTGCGAAGCGCTGTCCGCCTTCGCTTCCGCGCGGCCGCCCTGCGGAGCGAAGGCAACAGTGGAAGCGTAGGCTGCGTTGTGCTGGCGGCGCAGGTCTTCGAGGCGCAGTTGCTGGCGCAGTTGCGAAACCGGATCGGGTTGTGCGGTATGTGGTCCTTCGCCTTCGAGCGTCGACTGCGCGCGGCGCTTCGCAAACTCCGCTTGTTCGGCCGCGCGTTTGGCTTCCTCCATCTCGCGGTCGAGCTCGGCCTCTTGCGAATCGATATTCGCCGGACTCATGGGCCACACCTTCGCCGTTGGCTTCTTTTCAGAAGTGGCCGGTTGCCGATGACAGCTCCCCCAGATCGTGAAGTAGCCGAGCGCGAGCAGACCAAGGCCATACCCAACACGCTTCACCCGGTCCATCGAAATCGCGCCCTGGGGCGGCCGATACTGCTGGCGAACGCCCGGTGCTTGAGGTTGCGGTTGCGGAGTAGAAGGGTTTTCGGGAGGTGTGGCCATCGTTACCTCCAGATGTCGAGCTTCTGCTTGCCGATTTCGAGGTACGCCCGGTCGAGAATCTTGGGAACAAAGTACAAGCCGTCTGATCTGAGCTCGAACTGGATTAGGTTGGGCTTGTTGTCTTTCACTTTGTACAGCGCGGGTGCTTCCTCGGGGTGTGCCCGAATGTAAGTGAATTTATCGTCGTGCCAGACCGCTTCCACGTTGAACGGAGGCTTATCTTTCCGGAAGTGGTAGGCGAACTGCATCGTGTCGGGATAATCGGCGCGTAGCTGGTCGCCTTTGGCTTTTATCTGGGCTGCCGATGCATCCTGCACTTTCTTGAGCTGAATCTCTGCTTCGGCGAGCTGCTGCTTCAAGCCTGTGACTTCTGAGGCGGAGACAAACACCGGCGGCTTTTCAAGCGATGACGCGTCCGCCGGCTTGACGAAGACCTTCAGCGCTACCGGCCCGTTCCCTCCTTCCACGGCCTGGAAGGTGTAGGAGTTGTTGTGATCGGTAACGATGTGAATATCGGTCGAGATGCCGGTTTTCGATGGCTTCACGGCGACATACCGCTCAGCGCCCGGAATCACATCCACGTTCCAATAGGTCTTGTCCCCACAGAACACGCCCATCGCTTTCTCGGAAGCCGGCAACACAATCAGCGTGGTTTCCCGTACCGACGAATGCAGTGGAATCACATCCTCGTCATGCGCCACGACGGTTTCCGTCGTTGCCTCCGGCGCGCTGTCGGCGGCAAAGGCAAGCACAGCGCAGAAAGCTGTCAAAAGTACTTTACGAATCAAGCGGTTTCTCCTCCGGGTTACGCTCCCGCCGCCAAGGTCCTCTCGCGGCGAAGCTGCTTTTCTGGGTTGCTGTTGGGATCGTTCGAATAGGTCAAGCGATCCTGATCGGTATCAATCCGCAGTGCTACCGTTTTGAAGTACTGCGGCGTGAAAATGGTGAGATCCCGCTGGAGCCGCTGGCGTACGATGCGCTCAGCCTGCTTCTCGTTGAGCTTGAACAGATCCTGATAGGTCGCCGGCTTGATCTTCGGATTCGACAGGAAAATGTTCATCAGGCAGGCTTCGTTCACGAGCGCGCCATAGCCAGCTCGCTCGGCGTCGAGGCCGCTCTGGGTGACGAAGATGTTTCCGAGGTTGTTCTTGCGGCCGGTTGTCAACTTGTTGACCAGGTACGAACCCCTCTCGGAAAGCAGCATCCAGCGCCAGCATTCGTCCAGCACCAGCAGCTTTAAGCGTTTAATCTGCTCCGGATCGAGAACGACCGCGTCAAACCGCTGCTGGATGTAAAACGAGAGCGGGCGCAGGACATCGAGCGTTTTTTCCATGTCTTGAAACTCGAAGGCCGTCAGATCCGAAAAGCGGATGGTGTCCTGAACGTTGTCAAACAGATGGCCGTACTGGCTCCCTTCGCACCAGCGCTTCAGCCGCGCGTACAGCCGGGCCGGCAGGCTGAGATTCTGTAAACGGCGGTCTTTGGGCGCAAGAGCATAGATGGCATCCAGCGCTTCATAGAGATAACGATCCTCCTTCGCCTAGTCGTCGAGCGAGGCCTGCGGGTCGCGGCCGACCAGCAAGCGAACGAAGTAGAACAGAAATTCCAGATTGTCGGGAGTGGGTGGCAACGAAAACGGATTTATCGTCGCGGTTTGCTTCTCGAGTGAGATCTCGAAATAGGAGCCGCCGAACTCGGTCACCAGATCGCGGTAGCTATGCCCGATATCGAGGATCATCGTCGCCGGGGCATACTTCTGGGCTTGCGCGATGAGATAGTTGGTGAGAAACGATTTCCCGGCCTCTTGTGCGCCCAGGATCAGGATCGCCAGAACGCCGCCCACATGCGCATTGAAATAGAACAACTGCTGGTCCGCCGTTTCGAAGAGGCAGAGATACTCGTCCTTGAGATGCGGATTGCGTTTGTAGCTGGCCCAGATCAGCGCCATGTCCGCATAGTTCACGTTCAGCAGGTACTGGTAGCGGCGGGTATAGCGGTAGTTGCCCGGCAGGATCGAGAGCCACGAAGGCAGAAGGTTTAGCCGTTCGTCGAGCAACGACGCATCCCAGCGCCCGAAGACCTTCACGACCTGTGAGATCGATTCGCGGACACGATCGAGGTTTCTGCCCAGTAGAATTACCGTGCAGGCGAACGCGCCAAAGTAATTGCCGCGATTCTCGATCTCTTGCATACACTGGCCGAGCGAGTCGTAATGCGCCTCGACCTCGTGCTTGCGGGGCAGCTCCGACTTCGCTACGCCGCGCCCGTGCAAGGCAAGAGCAGCGAGATTGAGGAACAGCGCATCGAACCCGGTCTGCTTTGCGCGGATCACGCGCCGCATGTGCAGGTTGCTCTTGGGTTTCCATTCGGTCGCAACGATGAGATCGGAATCAATCGTGAGCAAATCGGCGAGCAGATTGCGACTAGTCGAGCCCGGAAGTTGCTTCAGCGAAATGGATTGACGAAGAAATCATTCACCCGCAGATGATCGGCATAAACTTCAACTTGCGAATCGAGTGTGGTGAGATCGATGCGACCTCCCGCCTCGCAGTGAAACGCTGCGGCCTGCACCGGATCGTAATTGACTAAATTTCGGAGAAACAGCCGCGCTTCGCGCTCGCGAAGCACTTTCGTTTGAAGGAGATCGTCCACCAAAGACCGAAACGAACGCACAGCTCCGTGGAGGATTTCGAGCGCGCGTTCCGCTTGGGCTGCTGCCTCTTCGGTTCCGCGCTCGAGCGAATGGAGAAACGTTTTCTGTGGCCGGAACCCCTCATAGAGCACGGCCAGGTACAGCCGGATCTCAAAGAGCGACGTCGCCCGCGCTTCAAGTGCATTTATGCGCCGGTGAACGGCTGCGGTAGCTGCATCAGTCGGATATGATTCGCGATACGGCGGTTTGGCGCCGGAGCGTTTGACGATGTAGGAATAAAGCCGGAAGCGGTCGTCGAATAACCGCACAGCCGATTCATAGCGCCGGGTGAAGGCGTTTAATTCTTCGTCGGTCCGGCAGTCGGGATCGATCCCGGAAAGCGACAAAAGAATCCCGAGGTCGCCGAGTTTCGTTTCGAACGTGATGTCATCAATGAATCGCAACAGGGCGATTTCGTCGGCGCATGCGCCAGCATCCTGAAGCGGACTCGACGACCTGCGGGAAAACATGAATTAAGCGAGGCCTCCTTTTTTGTTGGTTGTTTTGCCTGGGTCGTATACGTTCCTCTGGCCGAGAGCTCGCGGAACGATGACGACCAGTTCGGGGTCGTGTTTGGTCAGCCAGTACGCTCCGCTCCACAGGAGAGCGAAGACCGCGAGAGCTGACAGGAACGTAAAGTGGCGGAAGACGAGAAACGCGGCGATCAGAATGACAATGCACAGCCTGCGGTCTATCCCCAGCAGAGTCGCTGTCAGGTTGATGGACCGGTAGGTGGGTGTTGCCATTTTGCTAAAGCCCCTGAATCCAGCCTTCCCACTTGGCGGCCGAGAGCGCGAGCATGCCGCCCAGCACGCGCCCGCTAAAGGCGAGCAAGAGCCCGGCAACGACAATCGCGAATTCGACCAAGCCGGTCACAAACGTGCCGGTCGAAATGGTTTGCGCGCTGGCGCCCAAACTCGAGAACGGGTCCTGCGCCCAACTCGCCAGGACCATCACGAGCAACAGTAATGCAGCCCGCGGCCCTGGCTTCGAAAGCATTGCCGCGCTTGCAACCTGAAGCTGCGAGGTGGCAGTTTTCCATCGTTTCAATTCAAATCAACTCCTTTCCGGTGCAAGTCTTTGTCAACAAACCAAATAGAAAGCGCGCCGCTGGCGCGCACGAGTGCTCTCGATACAAACCTCCCCTCAAAGAATTGCTTTACTAAGAATTCGAATCGCACCTAGCGCTGTAATGCGATGAAGCCGGCGGCGGCGAGGGCGTGAGCCGCGATTTGTGGAGTTCAGAGCTGCCGATTCGCGAATGCGTCAGCACTGGACGTACTATCGCTCAGCGTCGCGGTCACGCGATGCACAACATGCCGGTTCGAACTTTGGGTCCTATGGGGACTCTTCTAGAGGGAATCGATAGGAACACGAACTCAACGGTGTCTGTGCCCGCGTCTGTGCCCGAAACGCTGGAATTCGGTGTGTCCCGGTGCGAGGAAAACAGTGTAAATAGCTGAACCTTATGCAGGGCGGGTACTGGCTGGGAGCCGTGACTGCACTTTTAATGCGGTGGTCGCGGGTTCGACTCCCGCCCGGCTCACCATTGTTTTCAACATTTTGCATAACCTCCAAGTTTTGTCTAGCACCGAAGTATTGAGTGCTGATAGGTGCGCTTCCATTTTCTTGCCAAGTTCTTTCAATCGTCGGGACGAAACGATGTGGTATCGATCGAAGACCGCCCGCGTTTTGTGGCCGCTGATCTCCATCGCCTCTTTCTCGCTGAATCCGGCTTCGATCATATTCGCGAGAGCCGTCCGGCGCAGGTTGTGATAGAGAGCTTTGGGAATGCCGAACGCTTTGCAGGCACTCTTCCACGACTTTTCGAAATCAAAGACGGGATGCCCTTCATGTTGAATCAGAAACGGGCACGCAGGGTCGGCCGCGGATAGCGCCATCTCAATTTCCGGTCCCATGTCTCCATAGATCGGGAGATAGCGCGCGGTCTTGTTTTTCGTAGTCTTCTTACGAAGTTCAATTCGCGAGGTGTTCCAGTCAATCATCTCGCGACGAATTTTCCGAATCTCACCTTTCCTGGCCTCGGTATGATAAGAAATCACGAAAGATAGGCGCCCGTAAGGCGGCAGACAAATTTTGATTTCGCGATACTTCTCGTGCGGAATGATGCCTTCTCGAACGTTGTCAGGATCTGTAATCGGGAAGTACGGGACGTTTAACACGAGCTTCGGCTCGTGGCGTGCACCCAGCTTAAACCCGCGGCGCAGCCAAGTTAATTCCTTATTGATCGTGGCCTCGGCATCACCGCTGGCGTCTCGCTTGCGACGGTATTCTTTCAGCAGTTTTGTGCCAATCTCGGATGCGCGCTTTTGCCCGAAAGAGGACCTGAGATGCTTGTTGATCCTCTTTTCTGTGTCATCGGTCGTGTTCCGCTTGTTGTCGCGGTAATCCTCAACGACAAGATCCAATAGCTGATTCACTGTGACTTTATCGGGGTCTTCCGTGTACGTGTAGGCTTTCTTGGCGGCTGCGGCGATCTTATCGCGTAGCAACGTAATTGCTTCATCGCAGTTGTTTGTGCCGGTCGAGGCTTCAACCGGCTTGCCGTTCACGTAGAATTTCAGGAACCAAGTCTCTGACTTGCGGGTTCGGCCCTCACGATCTTTGTAATTCTTTCGAAACGCTGCCTTCTGCAATTCCTCGTCGCATGAGATTTGCTTTATACCTTATTGCATTCAATCCAGCGTTCGATATCTCGGAGGTCGATCATTATTCGCCGACCACGCCGTACACCTGTGAGTTCCTTGTTCGCGATCATGTTGTAGACTTCGCGCTCAGACAGTGCGAGGTAAACGGCTGCCTCCTGCACGCTGAGAAGGCGCCGCGGCGCGACATCGCTGATCTTCATGGCTCGTTTAATGGCAGTTTCGCAGGCCGCCTCAATCATTTGCGAGAGTGAGTCCATTCCAGTCACAATTTAGGAGCTTGGCTCCGGGTCGGATTTGGAATTAGGCACTCACTGCACTGGCTCTCTCGTAGTTCTTCAGACTGATGCGTCCCTGTCCCTCACTCTCAAAGCTTGTAGCTCAAGTGTTGTCCGAGAGCAGCACAGTCTGTCCAGCACATACAATGATTCACCAGGTTATTGTGCAACACGCAAGAGTTTTTTCTGGCAAAAATAATTTGGCCCAAACCCCCTAATTCCAGCGATTTTTCACTAAAATATGCGCCACTCTTGCGTCTGCTCGAGTCCCGGCAACGGGATCGCGAATTTGTTCAAGGACACAAAGGGTTAGAAGGCGCTCGGCAAGAATTCGCTTTGCGTTACCATAACCAGCAGAGCAATCGCTTGCCTCGGCAGAAATCCACCCCCAGGCGAGAACGATGAAGACAAGTTTCCGCTTTGGTACGTTTTGCCCAGGCGATTTTTTGAGCGCCTAGAATCCGGTCAAAAGGAGCTTGGAGTCTCGCGGGTAAAGTTAATGATGCGAGGGCTGGAACTTGCCATAAAAGAGGAAGAACGCAGAAGGTCCAGTAAGCCCGCCGTGGGCAAGGGTCCGGCAGTTAGCGATGAAGCCTTGAGTAAGGCTTTGCGGCGAGTTGCTGAGATGCGGTGGGAGGTCGCTTCGGAAGAGGAGCGAAAAGAAATCGGCCGCAAATTAGCGGAGGCCCGATGGGGGAAAAAGCGAGGAAAGAAGCCTGGGAAAACCTGAAATCTTAGTGGCTAATCAATCGCTTCCATATTCCAAACCTGGGTGACGTGTTCGTCTCCTGCGAATCTGAAAGAGGCTCAGGCTGTTCCGGCGCCGGTTCGACTTCGCGAAAGGGGCGGACGTTGACTTAGGTTTGGTGGTCATGCTACAGACTGCCATCTATCTGTCGCCCCGGATGTATTGACCTTTGTCTCTTCACCGCGAGTTCGCCACGCGTCCCGTAGCTCGCACCATGCATTCTCCGTTCCAGCCATGTCTGGTATTGCGTGTCCAGTGCCGGGTTAGGCTCCCGGTTTCTGATTTCCGGAGAAAAAGGACTCAACATCGATTCTCCGGCCGAACATGATTGTTAGCGCCAGTCTAAAACAACCGCAGAAGTGCCGGTTTTGTAGTTC
>JBAUZG010000136.1:0-12561 GCA_049585195.1 Bryobacteraceae bacterium
CTGTTGCAGAGGCGCTGGACATCGCCCGCGATGTAGCACGGAAGCTTCTTGAGGCACGTCGGGAACGCAACGACGTTCCTCAGTTGCAAACGGCTGTGCAGCGCCGGGACTACACGATCGTCGTCGCTGCGTAGATGGGTCGGCTCTCGGGTTTTCGGTATCGGCCCCAGTCTGCCATTCCTGTAGCCAGCGACCGGTTCACGTCAAGAAGATGATAATCGCCGGCGTGCCAACGGCCGTGTAGCGGCCCGTGAAGGCTAGGGCTCCTGTATTGCGGTTGACGCGAAATGCAGCGATCGCATCGCTACGCTGATTGCATGTGAAGAGAAATTCGCCCGACGGATCGGTGTTAAAGCTGCGCGGATAATCGCCTCGCGTCCACTCTTCTCCCAGGTAGCCGAGCTTGCCGCCGGCTCCGATGGAAAATCGCGCTATGGTGTCGTGCAGCCGGTTGGCCGCATACAAAAACCTGCTGTCGACGGAGATCTTGATTTCAGACGTGAAGTTGGTGCCGGCGAAGCCTTCGGGCAATGTCGAAATGGTTTGCTTGGCAACTGCTGCTCCTTTTTTTGCATCCCAATCGAATGTCACAATCGTAGAGGCTTCTTCCTGAAGCGAATACAATAGGCGACCATTCGGATGGAAGGTGAAATGGCGCGGGCCATCACCCGAAGGAAGCCGGATAGCGGGTGGATCGTTGGGCGACAAAGTTCCACTATCCGCATCGAATCGCCAAACGAAAATCTGATCGAGCGCGAGATCGCTCGATAAAACAAAGCGGCCGGACGGGTCCGATTGGATCATGTGAGCGTGCGGCCGGTCATGCCCGCTGATTGCAAAACTTCCAGGAGGAGCGCTCGAAGCCTTTGCCGCACCGGGCTCGCCTTGATCTCTCTTTACATCCGTCGGACGGCCAAGCTCGCCATTGGAACCCACTGGCAACACGGCTATCGTCCCGCCAGCATAATTCGCCACCAGCACATAGCGGCGGGAAGGATGAATGCTCAGATGCGCTGGTCCGGCGCCCTCGGAACTCACGGTGTTCACTAACGTGAGCTTTCCGTTGGAACGATCGATAGCGAACGCGCTGACTGAGCCCGAGCTTGCCCGCTCGTATGTCGCCGTTTCATTGGCCGCGTACAGATGTGTCCGAGCCGGATTGAATGCGAGCCACGCGGGATTTGAAGCATCGGCGAAGACATCGCGCTGCGACAAAATGCCCGTCACCGTGTCGAGTTCAAACAAATAGATTCCTTGCCCGCGTCCTTTACTGCCCTCGGGACCTTGCGGCGAACTATATGTGCCGACATAACCCAGAATCTTTTTCGACGTAGCTGCGGACCGCGCCAGCAACGGCATTGCTACACCGGTTGCCTTCAGAAATGCACGCCGCGAAGTTTCAATCATTGCTGAACCAGAACTTGCTTTCCTGAATATTCGACAATCTTGTCGGGACTCGCGGTGGGGGACACGTCCGCTCCGTGACCTTGCGCCACGAAAACAATCTGAAATGTTTTCTTATCGGGCATCCCGGGAAACTGGCCTTTTCGATCCGCGATAGTGAGCACTTGCCGGCCATCATCCCAATGGAACGGGATGGTTGCGTACATTCCTTTTTCATAGTTGTAACTATCGCCTTCATCTTCATACAGGGTGAAATCGGCATCCGCCCCTCGAAACACGCGGATCTCGAACGGCGCGTCAGGCTTCTCCGCGGCCCATTCTTCCTCCGGCCCGAGCGGAACGATTGATCCGGCGCGAACAAAAAGAGGAATGCGATCGAGCGGCGCGGGCGCATCAATCGCTTTGCCGCCATCCATAACCGCGCCCGTCCAGAAGTCGTACCATTTCGTTTCGGGAAGGTACAGATGACGGTTCGTCGCATTCTCTTCAGTAACCGGATTGACCAGAATCGAGGGGCCGAACATAAACTGATCGCCAATGTCAAACACGCGCGGATCGTCGCGGAAATCCATAACCAGCGGCCGCATGATTGTGTAGCTGTTGTCGGTCACTTTCCATGCAAGCGAATAAATATACGGCAGCAACCGATAGCGAAGCATATCGAATTTAGTAAGAATCTGCTGCGCTCCCGCCCCGTACGACCATAGTTCGTTCTGCTTTGTGGTTCGCGTCCCATGCGTCCGAAAAATCGGGCAGAACGCGCCGTATTGAAACCATCGGACAAATAACTCGCGGTAGGCTGGACTGGCCGGATCTCCCATAATGAAGCCGCCAATGTCGGTCGTCCAATAAGGCATCCCCGACAGCGCGAAATTCAACCCTGCTGGAATCTGCCGCTTGTAGGTTTCAAAATCGGATAAGACATCGCCGGACCATGCCGTGACGCCGTACCGTTGCGACCCCGCGAAAGCAGACCGGGAAAGAATGAAGACTCTCTTCTTATCGGTTTCCGATCGCTGGCCGTCATAGATCGCGCTTGTATCGAGCAGCGGGAAGATGTTGGCATAGCGAGTGCCGCTTCCGATGGCCAGCTTGCGATCGAGCATGACGTTTTCTTCCCTGCCCTCGGTCTCGGGCTCGGTCGTGTCCATCCACCATGCATCCACGCCCATTTCAAAAAGTGGTTTCACCAGATTCCAGTAGTATTTACGCGCTTCCGGATTCGTCGCATCGTAAACCGCCATGCCTTGAGGATGAAAGCCGGCTACCTTCGTGTAATCGAAAAAGAAACCGCGCCTCTTCATGTCTTCATAGGTCGATGTGCCCGGATAAAAGAACGGCCAGATAGACAGCATCAAATGGAAATGATCGCTATGGAGCTCATTGATCATCTGCTGAGGGTCGGGATAATTTCCGTTGAACTTCATTTCGCCGGTCCTCGTCCACCAGAACCAATCCTGCACAATGTTGTCAACAGGGATGTGCAGCTCGCGATACTTCCGCGCCACGCCCAGCAACTCACTTTGCGAGCTGTACCTGTTTTTGCTCTGCCAGAACCCATAAGCCCAGCGCCCCAGCAGCGGAGCTTTGCCGGTAAGTTCCCGATATGCCGCTACAATGCTGTCGAAATCAGGCCCGTAAATGAAGTAGTAATCGATGGAATCGGCGACTTCGGAGCTGACATACATGTAGTGAATGAAGCGATTGTTTACCCGGCTCCGGGAGGTATTGTTCCAGAACACGCCATAACCATTGCTTGACATCCATAGCGGAATCGCAATGTTCGTGTTCTCTTGCGAAAGATCCACGCTTTCACCTCGATAGTTCCAGACGCCCGCCTGATGCTGGCCAAGTCCATAGATGGCCTCGTGCGATCCGTACATGTTGAAGAAATCTTCCGCGCGATACGTTTGCTCGCCGTCAACGGTCTCGGCAGTCATCGTCTTCGGCCCTTCCGCTACGAGTTTCTTGCCTGACGAATCCCGGTAAGTAAGCACACCGTCCTTCCGCGTAATCTCCACTTTGATCTTCGCCGTCGTGAGCGTGATCTCGCCGGAATCGGCGCTCGAATTCCACGTTGCCGCGGGCCAAGCTGTCTTAGTTACGACATAATCTTTCCTATTTGGAAAGGAATCGCCAGGCGTGTACTCGACATGAATGAGAGATTCGGTACAAACAGTGAGGCGCATCTGGCCGGTTTGCAGATGAAGAAGCAGACCATCCCTATCCTTCTCGAAACCTGATACGGGGTTGGGCGGATTCCACTGCGCCCAACTAAGAACCGGGATAATCAAAATGCCTGAGACAACAATAAGGGCCGACTTAATCGTGCGCATGCCTTCGGTACGTTCTAAAACAATATGACAGATGACCCGCTTGCCGCGTTGATCAATCTCGACGATTTCGAGTCGCTGGCCCGTAGTCGAATGAGCGCCATGGCCTACGAATACGTCGCATCGGGTTCAGCGGACGATCTGACCCTCGCCGAAAACCGGCAGGCTTTCGCAAGAATCAAACTTCTTCCGCATCACCTTGTCGACGTCGCGAAAATCGACACTACGCTCGAGTTGTTTGGACGACGATCGGAGTTCCCGATTTTGCTGGCGCCCACCGGTTATCACAAGCTGTTTCACCCGGACGGAGAACTTGAAACAGTGCGGGGCGCGAATCTGAGCCGTGCGCCACTGGTCGCTTCTATTTTTTCAACCATCAGTTTCGAACAGATGGCCGCCGCTTCGTTACAGCCCTTGTGGTTTCAGCTCTATTTCCACCCTGATCGGACTTTCACAAAGGATCTTGTCGAGACCGTGCTCGCCCGTGGATGCGCAGCCCTTTGCGTAACCGTCGATTCGCCCGTGAATTCGCCGCGTGACAGAGAAATGCGCGCCGGCTTCTGGCTACCGGAGGGTGTCGAACGCGCGAATCTCTCACCCCTGGGCAGTTCCATCGCCTCCGCCGCTCATCGCCGCACCGGGCGCGATATTTACACCCCGGTGCGTGCCGCTAATGCTACCTGGAAAGATGTAGAGTGGCTCCGCGGCCTTACGCCCGTCCCCCTGCTCTTAAAGGGAATTCTCCATCCGGACGACGCCTATCGCGCCTCCGAGACAGGCTGCGACGGAATTATCGTCTCCAATCATGGAGGCCGGACCCTCGATACGGTTCCATCCACCATTGACGCGCTCCCGGCAATTGCCGGCCGCCTGGGGCCAAAAATTCCGATTCTGTTGGACGGCGGGGTTCGACGTGGAACTGACGTATACAAGGCTCTCGCTCGTGGAGCAGCCGCCGTCCTGATCGGCAGACCGTACCTTTACGGGCTATCAGTTGCGGGCGCACAGGGGGTTGCGCGAACCGTCGAGATCCTGCGAACCGAGCTCGAGATGACTATGGCTCTCATGGGCCGGCCCCGGTTGTCAGCGATCGGCCTAGATTCGATTTGGTAGGGCGGCGTCCAGTGGCGACTCAATCCTCAGCTCAACGCTTTCCTCAGCTCAACGCTTTCTTCACAAGCGCGCAGATCTTGGCCTCTTCGGCGGCGGTCAGCTCCTTTAGCGCGAAGGCGGTCGGCCACATGTGGCCTTCGTCGAGGTTCGCCTTGTCGCTGAAGCCGAGCGTCGCGTACCTCGTCTTGAACTTCTGCGCACTTTGGAAGAAGCAGACAACATTGCCGTCTTTTGCATAGGCGGGCATTCCGTACCAGGTTTTCGGCGAGAGGGCTGGCGCGTTGGCTTTGATAATCGCATGGAGCCGCTCGCCCATGGCGCGATCCGGCTGCGGTAGCGCGGCGATCTTCGCGAGCACGGCGCTTTCCCCGTCCGCCTTGTCCGCGCGCCGATCGTCCGACTTCAGCTCTTGGAGGCGCTCCCTCATCGCGCCTAGTTCCTCGTCCGTGAATCCCTTGGGCTTCTTTCCGGTCGCCGTGGTGCTCTTGGGGGACTTCTTTGTCACCTTCTTTGCAGGTTTCATTAGTGCTTTCCTTTCCGGGTCTCAAACGCCGAACCGCCTTGCGTACTCAGCGTTCAATGGTACTCCCCTGTTCAGGAAAAAAAAGAGATATGCTTTGTACCTGGCTAACGCTGTTATGCGGACGCCGGTTACTCTACTGGCTAGAGGGGGGGAATTCCAATGCATTTGCTTTGGACCTTATTCATTGGCCTCATTATCGGGGCTGTCGCAAAGCTTTTGATGCCCGGCAAAGATCCCGGAGGCATTATCGTGACAATGCTCTTGGGTATCGCGGGATCGTTCGTTGCGACTTATCTGGGGCAGGCGATTGGACTGTATCGCGAGGAGTCGTCAGCAGGCTTCATTGCGTCAGTCCTAGGCGCAATGCTTTTGCTGTTCATCTATCGCTTGTTTAAACGGAAACCGACGGCCGGGTAAGCCTTCGGGCGTCTCCTTGCGCTGCTGGCTAGTATTCTGGAACAAGTGTCGTTTGCTCCTCCAGAACAGCAACTCATCTACTTAAAAAAAGGCCTTGCGGAGTTGATCCGCGAACAAGATTTGCGCGAGCGGCTGACACAGTCGGCAAAGGAAGGAAGGCCGCTTCGCGTCAAGGCCGGCTTCGACCCCACCGCGCCCGATCTTCATCTGGGCCACACGGTTCTGCTCCGAAAAATGAAGCATTTTCAGGATCTCGGACACGAAGTGATCTTCCTGATTGGCGCAATGACGGGTTTGATTGGCGATCCGACCGGAAGAAATACGGCGCGCCCGCCGATGACGCGCGCCGAAATAGATGAAAACGCCGAGACCTACAAGGCGCAAGTGTTCAAGATTCTCGATCCCGATAGAACGCGAATCGAATTCAACAGCACGTGGCTCGAGCCTCTGAAATTCGAGGATATGATCCGGCTGTGCTCGAAATATACAGTGGCTCGCCTGCTCGAGCGCGACGATTTCTCGAACCGGTTCAAGGAAGGCCTTCCGATTTTTATGCACGAGCTGTTGTATCCGCTCGCGCAGGGTTTCGATTCCGTAGCTCTGCACTGCGATGTCGAGCTTGGCGGCACCGATCAGAAAGTCAATCTTCTCGTTGGGCGCGAACTCCAGCGCGATTTCGGACAGCAGCCACAGATAGTGGCGACGGTACCCCTGCTCGAAGGTCTTGACGGCGTCGAAAAGATGTCGAAATCGAAGAACAATTACATCGGTATCGCCGAACCTCCGAAGATCATCTTCCAAAAGGTGATGCAGATCAGCGACGACCTGATGTACCGCTATTACGAACTGCTCACCGACATGGCGGTTTGTGAGATTGAGGCGCTGCGAGAGTCGGTGGGCGCGGGCGCAAGCGATCCAATGGAAATCAAAATGTCGCTCGCCAAACAGATTGTGGCGGATTTCCACTCGCAAGCCGACGCCGAAACGGCTTACGAGGCGTTCAATCGAGAAGTGCGGCGCGGTCTCGAGCCTACCGATACCGAAACGGTTCCGCTTCCAGTGGAAGTGCGCAGCGAAAAGGGCATTCGCGTCGACAAACTGCTGGCCAAGCTGGGCTTGGTGCCGAGCGTGAGTGAAGCGGTGCGGAAGCTGAAGGAGGGGGCGGTCGAGATTAACGGCGAGCGGATGCACGAGCTGATACTGACGAACGCGCCCGGTCTGCTGGTGATTCGAGCGGGTAAGAAGTGGAAGCGCGTGAAGGTGGAATAGCCGCCAGCCTAATACCGAGCCGCGCGCGCCAGCAAGCGGTCCGCTGATGAACCTCCGTTAGCTCTTGATTCCCTGCAGCGCCTGTTCAATTTCGGCGCGAGCTTCTGCGCTCGCGGGAATCAAAGGAAGGCGCGGCGGGCCGCCGTAGTACCCGTTCAGATCCATCGCATGTTTCAGCCCGGGGATACCATATGTGGCCGTTACGAGTTTCGCGGCCAGCAAAATGCGATTCTGCCAATCTTCCGCCGCCTCGTAATCGCGGGTTCGAAACGCTTCCCAGATTGTCAGGCATGCATAGGGGGCGCAGTCGGCAAACGCAAGGATACCGCCCGCCGCTCCCGCTTGAAGAGCCGGCCAAAACGTTGTGCCAGAGCCCGATAGCACCTGAAACCCTGCCTTGACGGCCTTGACCGTGGCGCCGAGTTTCTCGACGTTGCCGGCACTGTCTTTCATGCCGATAATGTTCGGGTGCTCAGAAAGAGCGGCGATCGTCTCGACGGGAAGATCGTAACCGGTCACATTAGGAAAGTTATAGATGAGAATCGGAATGCGGACCTGATCGGCAACTGCCCGGTAAAACAGCGCCTGTGTATCTGGGCGATGCATCAGACTGCGGAAATACCGAGGCCCGAGAACCAGCGCCGCATGATAGCCGATCTCAGCCGCGCGATTCACGATACAAACCGTTTCGCGGACACTCTCGGTAGCCGTGCCCGCAATCAGCGCCTTGCCATCGGCCGCTGCTTCCTTTACCCACTCGAACAGTTGAATGCGCTCATTGGTGCTGAGCAACGGACTTTCGCCCGAGGACCCTCCTACTACATAACCTATGAGCGCGACCGCGTTTAGGCGGCTGACATTGTGTGCAACCTTCGTTCGGTACAGATTGCCCTCATGGTCGAATGGCGTTGTGAGAGGTGGGAGGACTCCGTTAAGCTTCAACATACCTATGTTTAGCTATTAGCAGACGTTATACACTCAAGGGACCACAAATGAGGCACTTGAGAACGCTCGCGGCGCCAATCGCTATCATTGCATGCTTCAGTTCGGTATTTTGGATATCGCGAGAGCAGGCTCGCGCGCAGGCCGCGCAACAGGTGAAGCCCTTGGCCGATTACGACCCTCAAGTGAACGCCCTGCTTGGAAAGTTGACGCTTGATGAAAAAATCGGGCAAATGACGCAGCCCGATCAGCAGTTTCTTAAAAATATCGACGATATCGAGAAGTATCATCTCGGTTCTCTGCTCAGCGGCGGCGATTCCGATCCGAAGTCCGGCAACGATCTTCAATCGTGGACCGACTTGTACAACCGTTACCAATCGCGGGCTTTGCAAACCAAGCTGCACATTCCGCTTCTGTACGGAATAGACGCCGTCCATGGGAATAACAACGTCCTCGGCGCAACACTGTTTCCGCAGAATATCGCTCTGGGCTGCACTCGCAATCCCTATCTAGTCGAGCAGATCGGGCAAATCACTGCCGAAGAGGTCAGAGCGACTGGCATCAACTGGGCCTTCGCTCCCTGTGTTGCCGTGCCACAGGACATACGCTGGGGCCGAACCTACGAGGGATTCAGCGAGGATCCCGACATTGTTAAGGAACTCGGGGCGGCGGCCGTGCGTGGATTGCAATGGGACGGGCTGAGCAATCCGAAAGCTGTGCTCGCCTGCGCGAAACATTTCGCGGGCGACGGAGGCACCGTATTGGGAACTGGTCTGATGAACAAAGCAACCGGTACGAAGCTGCTCGACCACGGCGATACTCAGTTGGATGAGGCTGATTTTAGAAAAATTCACCTGGCAGGGTACTTGGCTACCGTGCCCGAAGGCGTGGGCTCGATCATGCCTTCCTACAGTAGTTGGAATGGCGTGAAGTGTTCCGCCAACAAGCACTTGCTGACGGACATTCTGAAGAATGAAATGGGATTTCAGGGCTTTGTAATTTCAGACTACGCAGCGCTCTACGAAATCAAAGTCGATGGCGGGTATAAAGCTCAGATTCGCGAATCGATCAATGCAGGAATGGATATCGTGATGGTGCCCGAGCACTACGAAGAATTCTTCAACGATCTGAAAGAGTTGGTGAACGAAGGCGCCGTGCCACAGTCGCGGATTGACGACGCGGTCCGGCGCATTCTTCGTGTGAAATTTGCGATGGGCTTGATGAACGAGAAAATTTCGCCGCTTGCCGACATGAGTCTGCACAAATCGTTCGGCTCCGCCGAACATCGTAGAATCGCCCGGCAGGCGATAAGGGAATCGCTGGTGCTTCTGAAAAACGATCATAAAGTGCTGCCCATTGCCAAGCGGGCTTCGCGCATACATGTGGCGGGCAAGGGCGCGGATGATGCGGGAGTTCAAAGTGGCGGATGGACCGTAACGTGGCAAGGCAAAGCCGGGCAGAGTCTGCCAGGCACAACCACGATTCTGGCTGCCATGAAGAAAGCAGCTCGAAACGTAACTTACTCGAAAGACGGATCGGGCGCGGAGGGCGCAACCGTCGGCGTGGCATTTATCGGCGAGGACCCCTACGCAGAGATGTTCGGAGACAAGACTGACTTACATCTCTCGCAAACAGATGTTGCCGTAGTTAAGAAATTGAAGGCCGCAGGCATCCCGGTGGTTGTCGTTCTGCTTTCGGGACGCCCGCTCTTCATCGAAGACATTATGAGCGAGGCTGATGCGATCGTTGCCGCCTGGCTCCCCGGCAGCGAGGGCGAAGGCGTTGCCGATGTTCTCTTTGGAGACTATAAACCGGTCGGCAAGCTGTCTTTCACTTGGCCCAAGGCTTCATCCACTTCGCTTCATCGCGGCGACCCTGGCTACCAAACGCTGTTTGAATTGGGATACGGGCTGAAGTACGAGAAATAAGTGGGGACACCATGAATCGTGTGTCCCCTTTCATGTTATCGCTGGACAATAAACGAAGCGACGAGCGCATAAAGCCCGAGTGACTCGATTAGCACCAGGCCAAGAATTAAAGCAAATCGGATTCCGGCTGTGGCTCCGGGATTGCGCGCTATCGCCTCGGCCGAGGAAGCTACGGCCTTGCCCTGCCCGAGTCCGCAAAGTCCGGAAGCGATGCCCACGGCCAAATAGGCAGCGGCAAGCGAATGGTCTGCCGATCCTGAAGAAGGATTGGCCTGGGCGAACATAGGACTGGCCGCGGCCAACAGGCCCGCACCCAGCATGGTGAGTTTACTTTTCATTTGTTGCTCCTTATGAAATGGTTTCGAGGAGGTGGTTCCACCGATTGCCCTGAGGGACTTGGGGCTCACGCTCGAAAGCCGATGATGCCGGATTAATGTTCATGGGCCACCGCGCCGCCCACGTATACCATCGCAAGTAAAGAGAAGATATAGGCCTGCAGGAATGAAACGAATATATGCAGCCCCATAAATATAACAGGCACAATCACGTAAGTTAGAGTCATGAACGCGTTAGTCACCTGCTCGCCGGCGAACATATTCGCGTACAGACGGACAGTAAGTGAAAGCAGCCGGGCCGAATGACTAATCAGCTCAATCGGAAGCATTAGTGGCGCCAGATATATCATCGGCCCGAAAAACTGCTTTATATAGCCGCCCAGGCCCTGGGCCCGCAGTCCGACGCCGTGATAGTAAATGAACGTCGAGACTGCCAGGCCGAACGGAACCATCACGAACATGGTCGGCGATACCAAGGTGGGAATGATTCCGGTAAGATTCATGAACAGAACGAAAATGAAGATCGCTCCAAAGAACGACAGGAATCGCTTGCTACCGTGGCCCACAACTTCTTCAGCTTGCGCGCGGATAAATTCGTAGAAAAGCTCGAAGCAGTGTTGCAGCTTTCCTGGCTTATCCACCGAAAGCCGGCTTCTGAGGTACGCGAATAAGAGAATGGTGAATAGGACGATGGCAATTTCGATAGTCAGCCAGTCCGCCCACGGACGTGCCGGATTGGCAGCCTTTAACCCAACAGCTTTCAAACAAGCGTTCGCCGGCTCCGCAAGGAACTTGTTGAACGGTACGCTAATCCAGAGTTCTTTTTCCATTTCGACAGATTGGGCCGCTTAACGGGCGACTAACTCGAATAATATTTCAGCAATAACAGCCAAGGCGCTGACAAAAAGCCCCAGTACCATGGCCAGAGGCTGAACGTTCAAAGTTTTCAGAATAACATAGCCAAGGGCGAATAAACCTAGAAACCGGCCTGCGAAAAGACCCGCCATCGTCCGGCTCGGCTTTTCCTCCCCACTACTCAGGTGCCGGGCAATGGCGTGCCAAATCCAAAGATTTGCGAGCGAAGCAGCGCTTCCGATCAAGAAACCGCCTCCAGCCGAATTCCCTGCAACCCACCAAGCCACGAGCGAACCCGTAAGACCAATTCCGCACGTCAGCCAGAATAGGCGCCGGGTAGCCTGACCATAGTCGATATCGACGAATGAGGCGTCTTGTTTCATGGATTACGGGCACCCGAGTTACTGGGAGTCCCGCAGCAGTTCCTGCAACAGCTTAATGAGACCTGCAACAACACCAACTATAATGCCCGCCGGCACCCATCCTGACCAATGGACATAATGTTCAATAAATCTGCCAAGCAGATACCCTGCGGCCGCCGACGACGGCAGCAGAAAGGCAAGTCCCACGTATTTGCCCAGAAGATACCACGTACTGTCGGGCTTCCTCGAAACCGGCGCCATCGTGCTCCAGTGTACGGAAACTCGACCTTCACGGGTGTCCCACCGGCCGGGCCGGAAACAGTTTTCTGAACCAAGCGGGCAAAGCTAACGAGGAGTTAATCTGCTCCAAACGCTTTGCATAGCGCGCTCCGACCGCGTTCGCGCTATGCTGCCGCCGAATGAAATCCGCCGCCGCGCTTCCCAGACGTCTGGCGTAGTCCCGGTCATCAACAAGGAGACGCATATATCTGGCGGCGTCATCAACACTCGGATCGGCCCAGACTTGTCCCTCCGGGAACAAATACTCGCCCGCCTTCACTGGCACAAGGCGATAGTCGACCAAACAGCTGTTATCTTTCTTGGTGAAGTCGAGATTTCCGGAATAGTTCGTCGCAATAACCGGCTTACCAAGATACATCGCCTCGGCCATTCCGAATCCGAATCCCTCCGAGCGGTGTAAAGAAATAAAACAATCGCACGACGCCATCAGCTCGTGCATTTCCTCCTGCCGCAGCAAACGGTCTAGTAGGAAAATTCGCCGGTCGTCTCCAATGGTCCGTAACAGGTCCCAGAATTCGCGCTTGTGATGTGAGTGTCTTATCGTTTTAATCACAAGACCGGCTTGCTCGCGCTCTTCAGGGAACGCCTTTCGGAACGCGTCGATCGAGGCCGAAACATTCTTTCGGGTAGCAAACGAGGAAAAATCAAAAGAGAAGAGGAAAAGAAACCTGTCGCTCGGAAGACCGAACTTTTCCCGGTTTCCGCCTTTTTCAATCCCAGCGGCAGGCGCCGGAAACTCTACTGCCAGAGGCATCCAGACGACAGGCTTGTTCGTTTTCG
>JBAUZG010000137.1:0-4060 GCA_049585195.1 Bryobacteraceae bacterium
GAGGAAGATCCGCAAACCGTTCTTGACGTCTTCTTTGTAAAACTAAAGCAGATGACGATTGAAGGTTATTACACGTCGGCAATTGGCATCCATCAGGATCTCGAATATCAGGGCAACCAGTACCTGACCAGGTTCGAGGGATGCACGCACCCCGAGCATCAGGGTGCGGGGCTCAAGCCCCGCGCGGGCTGAAGCCCACCCCCCCGGGTTATTGCTGTTTCAACAGGTTTTGAATCGTTTCGAGTTCCTTACCCGCCTCCGAGAATTTGCCTTGCGAGTTGAGGTCGCGGTACCGCTGGAAATGGTCGCGCAACTGCCGCAAGAGTTGCTCGTCGCGCGTCTGAGTCGGATTCGGCTGAACAACTATCGGTGCCTCGGCCGCGGCCGTGGGCGTAGCGGCTCCCTCGTTCGGTGCGGCGTTGCCAGCAATCAATTGAGATAACGCTTGCTGGTACGTATCGGCATAAGCCAGATGATCTCCCATGGCGAGCGCCACCTTCTTGATTTGCGGCATGCGCGCCCCGCTCGCCTGGATGTAAATCGGCTCGACGTAGAGAAAGCTGTTCTCGATGGGAAGCACGAGAATTTGCCCGCGCAGGACTTCGGAGCCCTGTTGATTCCAGAGCGTCAGATCTTTCGAGATCGTCTGATCCTGGTTAATGAAAGCTTCAATCTGCTTCGGGCCGTATATGATGTTCTGCTTGCTCAATTGTTGGAATATAAGCTCACCGAGATGTTCCCCATCGCATCGCGCCACCATCATGCCGATCAGGTTGTCTTTGTTCGCGGGTGTGAACGGCATGATCAGAAGGAACTCGAGCGTGTTCTCGCCCGGCAGCGTTGCGACGACATAGGTGGGGCGAACCGACTCCGTGTTACTACCGCCTGCCGAGGTCTTTGCGATGTCCCAGAGATCGGCGCGGTTGTAAAACGCCTCGGGATCGCGCATGTGAAACGCGCGATAAATTTCCGCCTGAACGCCGAAGAGTGTCTCCGGATAGCGGACATGAGCACGGAGATCGGCCGGCATGTTCGAGGCGGGTTCAAGCAGTTGCGGGAAGAGCTGGCGGTATGCCTCGATCAAAGGATCGGCGGGATCGAATATGTAAAGATGTGTTTCGCCCGAGTAAGCATCTACTGTCGCCTTAACGGAGTTTCGAATGTAATTGACAGAGCCCAAGCCTTGAACGTCGAGTTCTCTCGAGTACGGATGGGAATCGGAAGCCATGTAACCGTCGGCAATCCAGACAAGCCGCCCGTCTTTACTGACCACAAGATAGGGGTCAGTGTCCCAGTTGAGGAATCCGGCTTCGGTCGATAACCGGTCGAGGATGCGGCGATGAATCATCATCCGGCTTGAAGCGTCGAGATAATCTGTCAGCAGCACGTTCAAATCGCTGTATCTGATTGCCGCGGCCAGCTTGACGAGAAACGGGGAGACTGGAAATCCGCCCGATCCCTTATAGCGGTTGTTGCCGCGATTGTCGCCCGACGGATAGTCGAATTCTGGTTGCGAGGTCGAGACATAGACGGGTTCCTGATCTACTTCGCCAAAGTAAAGTTCGGGCCGTTTCAGTTCTAAATCCGGTGTATTGATTTTCGGCGGCGCGTCCTCAATCAGCAGCCGGGGCAGACCGTCGGGAGTAATGGCGTTGGCTTCCGCCATCACAACGCCATAGCCGTGCGTGTAGATCAGGTGTGGATTAATCCACCTGTTGCGGGCGTCTCCAAGCTGTTGGATGTCGAGTTCGCGCGGAGTCAACAATACCTGGTGAAGGGAACCGGAAAGCGTGTAGCGCTCGACGTCAGTATCAAAGTACGCATAGGGACGCAACGGTTGAATTTGCGAAACCGTGTCGTGAAAAGCCCGCCAGTCCCAGAGCCGGACGTTCTCAAGAAGAAGCTTATGTTTGGCGTAGTCGATTGGTATTTCGGCTTTCGCGTCGAGACCTGTCTCTTTCAACCGGCCGATCAATCCGTAGGCCGAGCGGGTGGCTTGAATATGATGCGCGATGTAAGGGCGTTCGAGCGCGAGCTCGTTCGGTTTGACATAGAAGCTAGATAACGCCGCGGGAACCAGGTACCGGACCGGCAGCACAACCAGCAGAAACAAAGCAAGTTTGCCTCGACGCAGCAGTACTAACAGCGCCGCGAGAAACGAGGAAACAATCATGAGCCATTGCAAGGGAAGAACAATGTGATCGGCGACGTAATCGACACCGACGAGAAAGGCTCCGTGGTCTTCGAACAATAGCTCGTACCGGGCAAAGTAGAAATGGATGCCGAGAGCAATCAGAAGGACTGCGATAGCAATCCTCACGAACGACGAATCGAACGTTCCTCCAAAGGAGATCCGATCGATTTCAAAGCCGTACCCGGCGCCGGAACGCGACAGGTTCTGGCGGAGATCTTCAAAATGGGCAGAGAGCCAGAAGATCACGAGTGACACGAGGCTTGCCGTCAGCAGCACTCGCAGAAGAATTTCGTAGAACGGCAGTTGGAAGAAATAAAAGCGAAGCGGCCTGCCGAAAATAGGATCAAGATAGGCTCCGCCTGCGCTGGGAATTCGTAAGCCGCCGAAGAAAAGCACGATTTTCCAGGAATCTATGATTGCGGCGGCAAGTATAAGAGATCCGATTAACAGGGCGATCAGGATGAGGCGAGTCATCCAACCGCTTGACGAGGCATGCACTCGTGATGCGCGCCGCGCTCCAAGACGCCAGGCGAAGGTGAAGCAGACGAAGAACACAAGGCCGATTACGACTACCGGCACCGTGCCGTAGAGCAACTGGCTGAACCACGTGTCGAGCTGGCGAACCTCTTTCCACCACTCGTAGTCGAGTAGTGTGGATGCGAGAAACCTGCTTCCCAGCAGCAGCAGGAACAGCACGATTGCGATAACGAGGGGACCGGACCGGCGTGGGGAGCCGGACGGAAGCGCCCGATCACTCATGGCCTTACAAATGTACCAGCCGCTAAGTGAATCTGGCTGTCATTGCGTTTTCAGACAAATTCCAAGTGCGCGGCGACAATTCGTTTCCGGGTTCTCAAACCAGACATGAGAGAATGGGGAAACTTTCGGCTGCGTGTGCCCGTCAAGGGGCGTGCCGTCGGAAGCGCGCTGGAATGAGATCTTTCACTCCATCAAGGGTGCTGTTCGGGCCGCTAACAGCGGCTGAAGACGGTCCGGACGCGCGCGCGAGTCTGATCTCGCTTTCTCTTCATGCTGCGGCCGCAATTGTACTGTTTGTTTTTGTACAATTCACTGTTCCGCCAGCACATATTAAGCCTCCGCGCGTTACGATGCTTCAGGAGAGCCGCCTCGTTGCCCCGACTTTGTCTAAGCCTTTAGTAGCGTCAGCTGGGGCGAACAGCGGGAATCGTCAACCGCTTCCGGCATCCAAGGGCGTCATACCAAAGCCCGAAAATCTGCGAATCGCTGCCTCTCTGCGAATTCAGAATTTGCAGCCGAAGCTGAAAGTCTCTCCGACCCTCCTGGATCTGAATCCGCCAAAAATCGAGCCCGCTTTTCAGTACGGAAACCCGTTGGCGCAGACTTGGCATCCATCGCCCGGTCCCGGCTTCGGGGGGATCGGAAGCGGAGGCTCGCCAAGCGCTGGGGTCAGTGGAGATTTGGCTGACGCCGTGCATCGCGGCGGGAGCCTGGGCTGGGGAAGGGCTGTGTACCGAACCAGCGAGCTTTCGAAGGTTCCGATACTGGTCTATAAGGTTGAGCCCGATTACTCAGACGAAGCACGTCAGGCGCGCTGCCATGGCACAGTTGTGCTGGGAGTCATAATCGACGAGCTCGGACAGCCGAAGCACATACGCGTACTGAAGCCGCTCGGGTTGGGACTAGACGAGCGGGCAGTCCAAGCTGTCGAGCGATGGCGCTTCAGTCCGGGAATCAGAGACGGGCGGCCGGTCTGTGTCGCAGCGAATGTGGAAGTAAACTTCCAGCTCCTCTAAACCTCTGCTCCCTCGGGGTCACGGCTCGGCTGGCACGAATTCCGCTTAGAACGGGACTTGCGCCGTGATCTGTATTCCGAACCCCTCGAGG
>JBAUZG010000138.1:0-4730 GCA_049585195.1 Bryobacteraceae bacterium
CGAAGCCAAAATGGGAGTGCCCTACATTCTCCCCGTTACGCCGATTGAAGGCTACGAACAACGTCTGAACGAGCAGTTCGTTCCCATAGCCGAAGTACCCGATCAGGACATCGCCCCCTGGCGGGAAGCGCTCAAGAGGCTAACAAGCGATCGAGCGCATTGGGAAGAGATCGCGCAACAATCGCGGTGCGCTGCTCTTCATTACGCCGAAACAGCCACGGTCGAGCCTCTCGAACAATACCTGGCCGGTGTGAAACGTCATCCGCGCAATTTCAGCCATCAGCGGATTCAGATGCCCTCAGAGCGGCTCGAGAAGCTGTCGCCGGATCGGCGCCGCTTGCTCGAGCTGAAGCTTCGAAGCCAAAAAACCGCGCCCGCCGTGAACCCCGCGCTTCCGGCGGGCGGCGGACGTCCCTCCACTTACCGGCTGTTTTGCTTTCCGCACGCCGGCGGTGGAGCGACTTTCTTCCGCAACTGGCGCGAACCGATGAAAAACGTCTTCGAAATTGCGCCGGTGCAATATCCGGGACGCGAAAACAGGCGCAGTGAGCCTTATGCGCGATCGGTCGAGGAGCTTGTGCAATCGCTGCTGTTCCATCTGAGGTCAGCATTCGCCGGCCGTTTTGCATTTTTCGGTCACAGCATGGGCGCAATCGTCGCGTTCGAAATGATGCGGGCGCTCCGGCGCGAGGAACTGCCCTTGCCGTGCGTGTTCATTGCCTCCGCGGCGCGCGCGCCGCAGTTTCGCCGCGATTACCGGCCGCTCCAAGACCCATCGCGCGAACAATTGATGGCCCAGGTATGGCGGCTGGAGGGCTTGCCCAGCGATGTGCTTTCAAATCGCGAGATGCTCGACGTGTTGTTGCCAGTGCTCGAAGCGGATACGGCGCTCTACCGGCGCTATGTGTATCATTCCGAGCCGCCATTTGACATGCCCTTCGTCTCGCTGGGCGGCCGGACCGATCCGAATGTGGCTGCGGAGCACCTCGAAGCCTGGAAAGAGCAGACGACCGGCCGCTTCGAGTGGAAGCAAATGGAAGGCGGCCACTTCTACATACGCTCGAACGCCGGCGAATTTCTTGGAACATTACGCCTCGCCGTGACTGAAGTCGACGACACCTGAGCCGGCTTGCTAGTGTTGGAGAATGCCGCCAGTTGCCCTCACCATCGCCGGTTCCGATCCAAGCGGCGGAGCAGGCATACAGGCCGACCTGAAAACCTTTCATCAGTTTCAGGTTTACGGCGAAGCAGCAATCACGCTTCTCACGGTTCAAAATACTCGCGGTGTCACGCGAGTGGAACCGGCTCCGGCGGAGATCATCCGCCAACAAGTCGAGGCGGTCATATCCGACATTCCTCCTCAAGCGGCAAAGACGGGAGCCCTTGGTGGAGTGGAACAGGTGGAGGTGGTTGCCGCGATGGCCGCAGCCTTCTCATTTCCCCTAGTGGTCGATCCCGTGATGACGAGCAAACAGGGAGCCCGTTTATTGACAAACGAAGCAGAGAATGCCGTGCGCACGCGCCTGCTGCCGCATTGTGCACTCGTTACGCCTAATATCGCCGAAGCGGAGGTCCTCTCCGGCAGCACAATCGACGATTTGACCGGGGTCGAGGAGGCTGTCCGCCGCATCGCTCAGCTTGGCCCGGGCGCCGTTCTCGTCAAGGGCGGTCACTTGGAAGGAGCGCCAATCGACGTCTTGTATTTTCGCGGTGCAATTCATCGTCTTCGCGGCAAGCGCGTACCGACGCAACATACGCACGGCACAGGCTGCGTTTTTTCGGCGGCGATCACGGCCCTGCTGGCGCATGGGTTGGCTATTCCGGATGCCGTGCGATCAGCGAAACAGTTTATACAGCGCGCCATCGAGACCGCGCCAGGGCTAGGTTCAGGGCCAGGTCCCGTTAATCTCTTCGCTTCCGCAAGCGGCCCCCGCCAACTCATCGCCGCTTCGTCTTGATCACAACGGGCGTTCCTTCGAACCCAAAGCGTTCGCGAAGCCGGTTCACGAGGAATCGCTCGAGCGAGAAGTGCATTTTGTCCGCTTTGTCGGTGAACACTACGAACGTAGGCGGCCGTACTGAAGCCTGGGTGACATAGTAAATCCGAATATCGCTTTCAAACTTCAGTTCCGAGACGAAGCGATTGAGCTCGCCGGTAGTGACGCGCTTCGAGGCTCCATCGAATACGCGGCGTACGGTTGTGAAGATGCGGCGCAGACCTTCACCGTTCTTTGCCGAGGTAAAAAGAACGGGAGCGTAATCGAGGAATTTCAGCTCGTCGCGTACTTGCTCCGTAAACGCGCGCTTGCCGGTGTCTCCTGCCGCATCCCACTTATTTGCCACAAGAATGACCCCGCGTCCTTCTTCATGCGCGTAACCGGCGATAGTCGCATCGGAGTGAACAATCCCTTCGGTCGCGTCAAGCACCAGCAAAACGACATTTGCCATTCGAATGTGGCGGCGCGCCATTACCACGCTCAGCTTCTCGGTCATTTCAGTGGTCTTGCCTTTGCGGCGAATTCCGGCGGTATCGACAAAGCGATAAACAGCGCCAGCTTCCTCGACAGTCTCGTCCACCGCATCCCGTGTCGTTCCGGGAATGGGGGAAACGATCGAGCGTTCCGCGCCAACCAAGGCGTTCAACAGAGTCGATTTACCAACATTCGGACGCCCGATAATCGCTACTTTAATGAGCTTTTTCCGTTGCGGTTCCTCGTCCTCGAGCTCCTCGCGTTCGAACGGCCTGGTAATGGAGTCGAGCAACTCGGCAATGCCAAGCTTGTGCTCAGCCGAGATCGCAACCGGATCTCCCAATCCCAATGAGTAGAATTCGTGAACCAGGTTCTCTCGAACAGGGCTGTCGATTTTATTCACGACCAATGTCATCGGCTTATTCAGCGCGCGAAGCAGCTTCGCCAGATCGCGATCGGACGCGGTAATCTCGGTCCGGCCGTCGATCAGGAAAAGAATATGCGCGGCTTCTTCCAACGCGACCCGCGCCTGCTTCAAGATCTCGGTTGGAATGTGCGCGTCATCATCCGGCACAATTCCTCCGGTATCGATGACAATAAACGGTTTACCGCGATGTTTTGCGTCTCCGTAGATGCGGTCGCGGGTGATCCCCGGTTCGTCGCCGACAATAGATCGCCGATCGCCTATCAAGGCGTTAAAAAGAGTGGATTTCCCGACATTCGGCCTCCCCACAATCACTACCGTTGGAGTCGATTCCGCCACCCGCATTTGCATTCTCAGGTTCGCATAGACCCGCGACGTTTTTTGTGCCGGTGCGTACATCAGGTTGTCTATTTCGCCGGGTGTGAATCGACATATCAATAGAAAGCAAGATCGGCGATTGAAATTGCGGGAAGGCGGAACAACGATGACCAAGAATAGTTTACAGGTGATTTTACAGCCGCGGTTTGTGATGGGGATGGCGATGACTATCTTGTCTCTTTCGACTGTTCTGCGTCACACGGGAGCGCTCGCCCAGCGGATCCATTGCGCCGATTGTCACTTGGCAACAATTTGGGATGCCGCCGAACACAAAGCGTCGGGAGTAGAGGAGCTGGCGCTCAAATGTTACAGAGAGCTTCGCCTTGTCTATGCCCTCGAGCGTCGGCTAAAGGCTGTACAAGAGCGCGAGTTCACAGGACACCAACGAGAAATTCCCGCTCGGCACGGGTGGAACGACCCGTCAACGGCCGCCTGTCTGCGGGCATCGGCTAGACTGACACATTATGCCGCCGCGCCGCTCAATCGCCGGGATTTTGTCCCTGTGCCTGTGTTTTTTGCTTTTTCCCCTAGCATCCGCGGCGAAAGAGCCTGTTACCGGCCGTCACGCCATGGTTGTGGCGCAGGAACCCTTAGCTGCAGCCGTTGGCATCGAAATCTTGAAACTCGGCGGCAATGCAGTTGACGCAGCGGTTGCCGTTGGTTTCGCGCTGGCCGTCACTCACCCTTCCGCCGGCAACATCGGCGGAGGGGGGTTTATGTTGGTCCGCCTCGCCGATGGCAAAAGCTATTTCATAGACTTTCGCGAAGAAGCGCCTGAAAAGGCTACACACGACATGTATGTCGGCCCCGATGGCAAGCCCACGAAAGACAGCCTCGTCGGATGGCGTGCGTCGGGAGTGCCCGGATCGGTGAAAGGATTTGAAGCTGCTTCGAAGAAATGGGGCACGATGAAATGGCCTCGTCTCTTAGAACCCGCCGTTCACCTTGCGCGCGACGGCTTTCGCGTGGACAAGACCTTGGCGCGGGAATTGCAGTCTCCCCATAGCACACTGAGCAAAGACCCCGAATCGACGCGTATTTTCCTGCGCGATGGAAATCCCTACCAAGCGGGCGAGATCTTCCGGCAGCCGGAACTTGCGGCAACGCTCGAGCGCATCGCCGTACATGGATCTGCGGAATTCTATTCAGGAGAAACTGCCCAGAAGCTCGCCTCTGCCATGAAAGAGCACGGCGGCCTAATCACGCTCGCCGATCTCGAAAATTATCGAGCCATCGATCGAACGCCTCTCGAAGGCGACTATCGCGGCTATCACATCATCACGGCTCCTCCGCCGAGCGCGGGTGGTGTAGGCATTCTACAAATGATGGGGATGCTCTCCGGCACCGGCTACAACACCGACGGCCCCGACTCGACGAAAGCGGTGCACTATATGGCGGAAGCGATGCGGCGCTTTTACGCCGACCGCAGCGAGTATCTTGGCGATCCGGATTTCTAT
>JBAUZG010000139.1:0-11584 GCA_049585195.1 Bryobacteraceae bacterium
ATTCCAGATTCAAATTTACATTCCACTCCCCCTGCGGCCCCACATACGTTGCTGGAAAGAGATCCTGCCTTCCGTAAGCACGAAATTCACCGGCCTGGCCCTGAAAATTAAGGGTCGGAAAAAAGGCTGACCGAGCGGCACGGATCTCAGCGCGAGCAGCATCGCGTTCCGCAGTTTGTTCCCCTATCTCGGGCCGAAGCGACAGGCTGCGCTCGGTTGCCGTATGCACGTCGATGTCGAAATGATCCGGCGTAGGAATCTCCGCGAGCGGTTGAACTCGAAGGTGATCGGACGGGGCCGCTCCGAGAATCGAGAGCAGGTCGCCACGTTCGATATCGACGTCGCCGATCGCAGTTTGCAGCGTGAAGGCGGCTTGCGCGGCCGCGGACCGGGCCTCAAGAGCATCAGGCAGGGTGCCGAGACCGACAGCCAAACGGGCATCCACCGCCTTTCGCACGGTCTCGGCATTTTCGAAGTTCACTTGCGCGGCATCCCGCTGGCCCATGGCATTTAGAAGTTGATAGTAGCGGCGCATGGTTTCGAAAAGTACATCAAGAAAAGTTCGGTTAAAGGTGAGGTTCGCAGCGATTAGTTGTTGTCGAGCTTCGTTGATGCGCGCCGAGCGAGCTCCAAAGTCGAAAATGAGGTAATTCAGCTGAAGCATTGGCTGGAAGATACCGAGGGTCTGCTGCACGAAAAAATCGTTGATGAGTATTCCCACGCGAGAGGTGTTGGTCAGAGCAAGCGCATTCACGGCCGGCAGCAGATCGCTGCGAGCAATACCGAGCCGTGCGGCTGTTGCACGAGCGTTCTCCCAGGCAGCGCGGGTGACGGGGTTGTGACGCTCGGCGAGATCCACCAGTTCGGATAGGGTGTACGGATGGTCAGGCTCGATGTGCGTGCGGGGGTCCTCCTCTGCGGCCTCTCGCTGTTTGGAAGCCAAGCCAGAGGGGGGTTGCCAAGGCTTTTCAGCCTCGCCTGAAATGAATTGACCTTGGGCGCATCTCAATGCACAAAGCATAGCGCCTGCAAACACCAGTAACCTGCCTGCCCGTACTCGGCTCTTATCGATCATGCACTTAACAGCGACCTCCAGCAATCAGAATAAAGTGCCTAAAGTTTGCCGCTCGCCACTCCAGAGGCTTCGATGGGAACGCCGTAACCTGCAGTGTCCTGAACGAAGAGGATGGGAACTGCCGAACGTCTCGCGATTTTCCCGGAGATCTGTACGTCCTATTTCGACAGAATCTTAGGCCGAACCTCCATATTGCAACACCACACGAAGCTGCCGATAATCCCGCGACTTCGTATTTGTGCCTATGGGCGCAATGATCCTGTAGATTTCCCGTACCCGCGCAGAGACCCGGAAATTAACCTACTTTGGTATTGAAACTTTGCATTGAAACTTTCGATGACGGCCACGCAAGAGTTTAAGACGGTTCGTACCAGCAAACGCCCTACGGTCAGGAGATTCATCTGGACGAGAAGTCATCTATGCTGAGGTTGGCCATAAACGGGCTTCTCGTCAGCTTGGCGGCAATGTCCATCACTTACAGCACTTGAAAGAAGCCAAATGCTCCTTACCGTGCCGATGCGAGCGGATCGATCTTTGCCGCCATGACAAAATCGTTCCGGTGGAGACCGCGGATCTTGTGCGTCCAGAGAGTCACTGTCACCTGACCCCATTCAGTGAGAATCGCGGGATGATGGCCCTCAGCCTCGGCAAGCGCACCAACGCGATTCGTAAACGATAGGGCCTCCGCAAAGTTTGTGAAGGGAAAAACGCGCTCTAACCGCTGAATAGTTTCGCGCTCTACCAGGGTCCAGTCTGGGACCTGAGGCTTCAACTCCCGAATCTCTGCCTCAGTTACCTGCGGGGAATCACGGCGGCATGCGGTGCACTTTTCATTCGTCAGTATGGTCATAGATTCCCCTCGAAGATCGTAAACAAGAATATTTCAACACGAAGGGAGGATCAGGAGGCGGCGAGTTGCAGCCGAGGAAAGCCGAAACAGGGCCAGGAGAGCAGTTGGCATGTGTAGTCCGTAAGCGGACTTTCTGGTGCCCACGCAACTTCTGGATCCGAGCACTCACTTCTATGGCTGCACTACTGGATCGCCTCTTGCAACGGCATTAGGTCATTGCTTCGCCGCTGTGTCCGGGTTCTTCGACTCGGCCTGACGCATTGCACAGAGACTTTTCGGACACCTGTTCGGTCCGACTCTCGACGGCGATATCTACCCTGAATTGAATAGCTGTAGTACTTCAGGCCATCGGACACTGGCCTGTGGACCAGGTTCTTGCTCCAGTTCCCCAGGTCGGCGCCGAGGGAGACGAGACGCTCCCGATTGGACCGTTCGACATCTTGACGCTCCTTATGACCAGCGGCCGGGCGCAAGTTGAATCTCGGCGAATAGCTTCGGCAGATGCGTCTCGAGCAACTTGTCTATCGTCGAAGCGGCGGGGACGGTAAAGGGAGCCCGGCGCGGGTACGCGCGATCGTTCTCCCAATACTTCGACCATTCCTGAGTGGATGTGATGAACTCAGCGGCGAAGTCCACGGCGTCCGGAAATCCCTTTTCAATTTGCAGGCAGCCGGTCAGGCAGATATCGACATATGATTGCACGATAGGAAACTCGGGCGCGGGCACGCTCTTCTCCCGTTGGCCGGGCTCGAACTTGTTGAGGTAGATATAAATCTCGCCTTTCGGCACGGAGCCGCCAGAGAGGATCTCAATGTGGCTGGCAATGCCCTCTCTCGTATAACCGCTTTCCCGTTTGTCGGTATCGTCCAACTCCGCTTTATTCACGGCGTAGATCACACCGTTCATGGAGCTCGATTGGTCCGGGATGGCTCCTACAAACGTGGTGGTGAAACCAATGGCGCCTGTGCGAGCCCACCAGCCGCGGGCATACCCGCGAGCCCGCGCCGGCAAAACATACAGCGCCGATGGCGTCGAACTCAGTCGCGACGCTTGTTCAATCAACGAACCGTATCCAAAGATATAAGGCAAGATTCCCTCCTTTTGCCGCCGTGCTCAAGTGCCGATCTCCGCAACTGCCTGGGCCGGAGACCCGACAGCTCGACACAATGGTCGAGTTTAGTTTCGAAGCTTCCGGAGCACTCATTAAACATCAAGGGCAGCAGCGTGTCTGGTCAATATTGCTCACTTGTGAAAATAAATCTGAGGCGCCCCGAATAGCAGCGCCGTTATCCCGAAGTCGGATATCGGAAGTTGGTCTGACTACCCGCCGCTAACGGCCCAGTGTATAGGAATCCATTTGGACGCATAGTCGGCTATGCTTCCCTGTGCTATGTTTTCGACCCGGCCGAAATCAAAGTGACGCAATGGCGCGATGCGTCCGAGTTATTCTCTCAAGGGAAACCACAACCAGTAGAATTTCGAAAATTGCCCGTTGCGGTGCCGCAAAAAAGGTGAAACGCCGGTACGATCGGCGGGCAAACGATTTCAGCTCTGCATGCGACACGTAGAGGCGCTTCGGATCGGGACTTCCGAGGACCAGAGCCACCCTGTCAACTCGGCATTGCTCCGGTCGCGAAAAGGACAGCAAGACAGATTTAGCGCTCTAGCGTCGCCGCGGCGAAATCGACTCCTGGATCGAGCGCAGCGTATCGTTCACGTCCCGCAGCTCGTCCTTGGTCGCCATGCGCTCAAGCGCACGTTGGATCTCGCGGTCGCGGGGCAGATACTCTTCCCGGTCGACGGAGTGCTCCACCTGCTTGTCGAGCTGGGTCTGCGTCCGCCCCACTGAATCCGCGATCGTGCCGACGCGCACATAGAGGTTGACGATGGCTGCTCTTACCTATTGCGACACGATTGCCCCGGATTCAGATGTCGCCGCGCTTTTCGCGACCAATCTCCGATGATCTCTGATCGTTCAACTTCCTCAAAGCGGACTTCAGGACAACGGCGGAATTCACATCTACGAGTCGCCCGTTTATCCGGCTAATCTCTGCCCGATCCACTGTGGTGGAGCAGAGAGTCGCCCAAGACTTCGCACGACCATTCTGCACAGTAAGGCGGGGACTGCAAGAGGTTTTTGTGAGAGCTTGACCACCAACCTCGGGAGCCCGCCCGGACGGGCTTCGGAGGCTCTCTCTGGTAAGACAGCTCCAACGAAAAAAGAAATGAGGACCTATCCATCGAACCTTGACCACCCTCGTCCCAACCGAGGACCTTCAATAAGGATTGGCCGGTTTAAAAGCGTTTTACGTCCAGGTGGCGGTCACCTCACTGTTACCACACTCTTGGCGACTGCCGACTAAGCAACAGTGCACTGCGTCGGCAAAGGGCGTCATCGGGCAGAAAAGTCGCCGGATGCGTAGTCAGTTGAGATGCTGAGATCTTTCCATTTTCTGTCCAACTCGAGTTTCTGAAGTGCAGCCTGTTCGGCGGCGTTATACGAATCGGTTCCGAGCAAGAGCCGCAAGGGCGGGTCGCTTAGTGACGCAATGTGTAGAAGCGCCGCGGCTGCCTTCGCAGGGTCGCCGGTTGCTTGCCGTCATAATCGCGCTGGAAGCGCACTGTAGCGCCGACTGTGGCGTCGTACTCCGCGCGACCTTCGCGAAGGTCCGTGGAGGTGCCTGCAAAGTCGGTACGGAAGCCGCCGGGCTCAACGATCGTCACCTTTATGCCGAGAGGTCCAACCTCTTTGTACAGTGATTCCGAGAAGCCCTCGACGCCGAACTTTGCCGCTGCGTATGGTGCGCGCCCGATCGGCCCAATTCGTCCGGCGATCGATGTTACCTGGATGATGTGCCCGGCGCGACGCTCCCGGAAGTATGGGAGCGCAGCTTTGGTCATGATGATGACGCCAAAAAGATTCGTCTCGATCTGAGCCCGAAAGTCGGCGAGCGAGGTGTCTTCCACGGGGCATACATCGCCATAGCCGGCGTTATTGACAAGCACATCCAGGCCGCCAAAGGTCTCAATTGCTGTATCGACAGCGTGCTGGGCCTGCGCTTCGTTCGTGACATCCAGCGCGACAGCTCGCACCGCGTCGCCGTACTTGCTGACAATGTCGCTGAGCTGCGGGGGATTGCGGGCTGTCGCGACGACGCGATGGCCGGCTTCGAGGGCGGCTTGCGCAAATGCTCTACCCAGACCCCGCGAACTACCGGTAATGAGCCAAGCCTTCGACCCAGTGACGTGCATACCTCAATTGTTGCTGATCGCCGCGCGGCCACCCGAGTGTTGAAGCGTCGGCTATCACCCTGTTCGGTTGGTCCACCCCTAGGCAAACGCCACGCCACAGCGTTTGCGAAACCAAGTTGACGGTTTGTCGGCGTTCCGCTCCAGCGGCGGTTCCGTTCACTATGGTTCGATGCCAATGTGATCGTTCACGGCTCCGCGAATCCGCTGCTCACAGCCGAGAAAACGTTCGGTTGTCTGGACGGACACATGTCCAAGCAGGGAATTGAATCTGTTCCAGTTCTCCTCCGGCCGAATGGCACAGCTTCACGCATGAGCGCCTCAGATGATGCGGGGCAAGCCCGATGAATTCGAGTTCGGCTGCATACTGTTTCACTACGTGCCAGACCAGCCGTTCAGTTACCTTATCACCCCAATGTTTTCCGGCACGACAGACACATCGAAACACCTGCCGCCTGACAAGCCGGCTGCCGCGATCCAGAGATCGACGACTTCCTTCACCCAGTCTGGTACAGGCACTGTCCGAATATACCCGGCCTTTCCAACGAGATCAACGATGGCCCAATGTTCTTCCCGTTGCTGTAGATGTCGGAACTCCAAGTTAGCCAGCTCACGCCGACGCAGTCCGCATCCAAGCAGGACGGCGAGGATGGCCCGGTCACGTTTGCCTTTGAGCGTATCTGGATCCGGTGCCTGCCATAGGCGATGAGCCTCGTCAGCGGTGAGCCAGTTTCCGAGCCTCACACCCAAACTTCTTGACACTTTTCACACGCCGAATGCCGGCAGCCAGCTCGGGACTGAGCAAGCCAGCGTCGGCGGCTTCCTAGGCGAGACGCCGAACAGCAGCGAGTCGTCCGTTGATGGTTCCCGACGCAAGGTGCCGATTTTCGAGGTAGATTCTATATCGGGTGACCACGGTCTTTGTTGAACGATAGGCGAGGCTCGGAACAGTACCACTGGATGAAGTCATCGATGGCGTGTCGATACCCTCGCTTTGACTCCTGTGAACGAAGGCTGTCCAGTACGGCCGATCGACTGTGATCTAGGTCGGGAAGGCCGAGCTTCGTCTTTTGGACGCTTCGATGTCGGGGATTTCCGCTTGGCGCGTTTGCTCATTCCAGCCGCCTCCAACGCGGCTGGCCGAAAGCCGACGCTTCTCACTCCAGCGTCGCGCGTTTTCCGTCAATCTTTTGCAAGTAAAACCAGCGAAACATCATAAAATGACTGTAGAAGTAGAAATGATGTGAAGAAATCGCCCGACAACAAAACTTCGCTCACCTCCGCACTTGCTCGTATTTCTGGTTCCGCGTGCGTGTGACGTGACGATGGCAGCCGCCGCGGCAGAGGTGAAGGCGCAGTACTCGGTGATCTTGCTGGGCGCGACGGGGAACGTAGGCGGACGCATCGTGCAACTTCTGATCAAGAATCCCCTCTGCAAGAAGGTGGTATTGGTGACGCGCCGCAAGACGGATGCCTTCGCTGACCCCAAGGTCTCCGAGGTGGTTGTCGACATGGACCGACTCGAGGAGGAGGTTGCACCACACGCCCAGGGAGTCGACGTCGCGCTCGCCGCGTTCGGCGTCGGCAAGGGCAGCGCGAAGATGCCAGAGGATCAGGTGCGCAAGATCGAAATTACTTACCCGCAGGCCTTTTGCCGCGCCGCCAAGGCTGGAGGCGCTGCTGTGTGCGGGGTCATGACAGCAGTGGGCGCGGACCCCGAGGCCGGGATGAAGTACGCGAAGATCATCGGCGAGAAGGAGAAGGCTGTCGAGTCCGTCAAGTTCGACTTCCTTGGAGTGTACCGTCCCGCCGTCATTCTAGGCAACTCCAACACGCCGGGCGTCCTTGGCTACGTCATGCCACTGCTGCACTGGGCTATGCCGTCCAAGTATCACTCGATCCACAAGAACGACCTCGCGCGCGCGATGATGGCGCAGTCACAGCAGGCGTTCCTCGCGATCGCGCAGGGCAACGCTCCCAAGAAGGCGACCGTGAAGATCCTGGAGTACAAGGAGATGAAGCCCTTCTTCATCAACGGCGACAGCGACGAGCCTTGAGCAGCGGCAAGCTGCTTGTGTTGGATTGAAGCGCTGTGTTGTTCGGGTTGTTGGGATGATGTTTTGCGTTTGTATTGTTCTGCAGTGGTGCATGGTTACATTGGGTCCTGCGACTTACTCAGCAAGCGCAGGAGTCGATTCGTCGGGTCGTGAATCAGCTGCGCCTGTCGTTCTCCGCGATGAACCTCCAGGGGGATTTCTACTGATAGGTCCCATAAACGCGCTTGGTTCCGACAATCCACTTGGACGAGGAGTCGTTTTAAACTGGCCAAAGGAGAACGCTATTTCAAATACTGAAGCCGTCCGTTCTGTTCAGGACTCGCGCCTCGTTACTCTGTAGATGGAGAGCCGATGATTCAAGTGATTGAGAACGCCGTCAGTATTAATGCACCGCCTTCCGACGTGTGGCGTGTATTGACCGATCCCGATTTGATGAAGCAGTGGATGGCTGAGCCGGAAATGCGGATAGCGATCATCACTGACTGGAAAGTAGGATGCCCAATAGTCGTCCAGGGGCGCCACAATAACGTTGACTTCGAGAACAAAGGGACTATTTTGCAGTTTCGACCAAACTCGATTCTTCGATATAGCCATCTGAGTTCTATCGCCAGACTGGCCGACAAAGCCGAGAACTACACGACCATCGAGTTTCGACTGGCGCGAGCGGAGGGAAACTCAACGTCTTTGAAAGTCAGGAGTTCAAATTTCCCTACCGAACCGATATTCAAACACTGGGAGTTTTATTGGAGAGTCACAATCGAGGTCATCAAGCGGTTCATCGAGGGCACCAGCACAAGATCTTGACCAAGAACGATTCGGCTTTCCACGCGTCATACACCGCATGGAACGTCCTCGCGCAAATGGTGAATTTTTGAGATAATCGCCGGAGCCCTGGAAACACTCGCCATCTCAAATTTCAGTATCGAATGGAGATGGTCGAGCTTCCCATACTGCTGCGGACGCCCTTGCGGAACTCTGTCCCAAACTCCTCCAGCTTTTCAGCCCACCAACAGCAGGGCGGAGCGCAGTCCACTTGGACGGAATGTCGGCATCGCGTAGAAGTGGTTTGAGAAGATTACTCCCGATGTGTCGGCCTCAGTTTGCTGATGTATTTCGCGCGTCAACTGGCTGCATTTCGCGCAGACTGTTTCTGACTGGCTCGCTTACGAAAATGATCGGGAGGCAGCAACTCGTCGCAGATCGAGCAAGCTCACTATTAGGTCAGCGGGAGCGCCTTGGACGTTACCAAATGCTTCTGAGGACTTCGCCTTTTGCAGGCTGCAAAAAAGCCGCAGGCCTGGGAGGAAGGCATGCGGCTAAGCGGAGGTTGAGTTGGCTTTGGACAGACGCGAAGAGCGCGTCCGCAATGAAAATGACGTTTAGGTGGCTGTCCTCGCAAAACGAAGCTAGCGGCGATGCGGCGAGATCGACTCCTGGATCGATCGCAGCGTATCGTTCACGTCCCGCAGCTCGTCCTTGGTCGCCATGCGCTCAAGCGCACGCTGGATCTCGCGGTCGCGGCGAAGGTACTCTTCCCGGTCGACGGGATGCTCCACCTGCTTGTCGAGCTGCGTCTGCGTCCGCGCCACCAAATCCGTGATCGTTGCCGGTGCGCGCATAGAGGTTGACCATGCATGGGGACCCTCACCTGTTGCGAGACAATCACGCCGGATCCCAAGACCCTGGGGCGTTTTATCAGGAGTAATAATCGAAGCTTGAACTCTAGAGAGTGATACGCTGAATCCCAAGACGCGGCACATCCGCCCTGGCGACTAAAGATACCTCCCTGGCGCTTCTGAAAGGACACCCCCGGCTCGACTCCGCTCGCTATGGATCTGAACAATCGCCAGCGGCAAATCATCCGTAGCTGGCCAAGGCTCCTGAAAGACGTATTGTGGGGTGACTGGCGGAACGCGGCGTTTGGCTATGCGTGGGGTGCCCTGATTGCTGGCTTAGCCCCCACTGGTTTTGGCGCGTGGAAATCGAACGGCGACAAATTGGCCTCGCATTGGAGATCAGTTAGCGCTTATGCCCCGAATGTGTGGTTCATTCTCGTACCAATGGCCATCATCGCGATATTCGGTCTGAGTGACGTAACACGGCGAGCGTTCCGATCGTGGCGTTATGGCGTCATCAGTGGCGCATTCTTCTGGTCATTCGTCATAACCACAGGACTCTTCTGGGGTAAGCAGGGAGCGCCCATTGGACGAGGAATAGTGGCGCTGCTCCTGGTCGTTCTGATGTTGTTAGTCAGCGTCGCGTTACGAGTCTGGGCCGGGGTGCAGCGCGAGAAGACGCTACGGTCAGGTCCCGGAAGCTTGGGTGTCGACGAAGCTCCATCTGCAATGCGGGATCCCGAGTCTCCGATTGAGAGTTGGAGCGAAGACCGCCTCGGCCGAGCAGCCCTCGTTGAGGTGCTAGCGCTCAAGATCCTCGATACCAGGACTCCGGTCATCGCGCTACGCGGCGCTTTTGGCGACGGGAAAAGCTCTGTACTGAACCTGCTTCGATTACAACTGGGCAAATCTGCTGTGGTCGTGTCCTTCAGCAGTTGGCTACCCAATTCTGAGCTCACCCTTGCCACCGATTTATTCGCCGACATCGCTGCCGAGTGCAACCGACACCTCATCGTACCCTCGCTCCGGAAGCATCTGCGCAAATTCGCAGCGATACTTGCCGGATCAGTTCCGTACCTCAAGGCCCTGCCCGACATTCTGCCTCCATACACGCAGCGTCAGGAAATACGCGATCTTGGTGAAGCACTCAGCCGCATGCCGAAGAGGGTCGTCGTCTTACTTGACGAGATCGATCGGATGCAAAAACGAGAACTGCTGACGCTCCTAAAGATCATACGGGGCGCAGCCGTGCTGCCGAACTTGACGTTTGTCTGCGCTCTGAACCAAAAACATGTTGAGAATGTCGCGTTCGATGAGCAAGACTCCGATAGTCACGAGTTCTTTGAGAAATTTTTCCCGACGGCCGTCGATCTGCCCAAGCCGGGCCCGGATGTCCTTCAGACCATGTTCCACGAGCAGCTCTCAATTATCTTTGACAAAGGCTGGTTCAAGAATGATGCGGAACAGAATGAGTTCGGCGAAGCCCTCAAACAGCTCTGGAAGGATGCCCTCGTCCGCGCGTGTACGAACATCCGAAAGACGGCGCTTCTTCTTAACGACGTCGCCGCTGCCGCGCAACTCGTGGAGGGTGAGGTGAACCCTCTTGATCTGTGTGCGCTAACCGCGGTCAGGCGGTTTTATCCAGCTCTCTACGAGATAATTTGGACAAACGCGGCGTTTTTTTCGAACTCTTACGGCTGGTGGAAGTCGCTCTCATTTCGTTCGGAACAGGAACTGGCGATCGAGGCGGAGAGAATCGGCAACAAGATCAAAGAGGGATCGACGGGAACGGGCGGAAACGATGCAGCAAACGCGTTATTGCAAGCGATGTTTCCCGCTCGCGCGAAGGACGTGTTAGGCGAGCGGCGCGTTCGGACGGCCGAAGACGCCGGGCTCGCCGAAGCAGAAGCCAGAAAGCGGATTGCCCATCCCGATTTCTTTCCCGTTTACTTCCGCTGCGAGGTTCCTGAGACTGTGTTTAGCTCTCGGGAGATGGAGTGCTTTATTGATTTGTTGACGCGAGAAAGCTCAGATACGGGCCGTCGGTCAGTTTTCGACGTCAAGTTCGCGACGATGGATTCGGGATCGATTCGTCGATACGACTTCATTCACAAGCTGTCCTTGAGACTCTCTGACCTCCCAATTGAAGTTGCCCGGCCCATAGCATTGGCGATCTCGGCGAACGCAGCACGCCTAGGGGATGAGGTGTGGGTTAGCGAGCGCAAGCGAGCATTAGGAGGCATCTTTGCGGTGGCGCAACAGCTGTCCGGTTCTAACGCCGTCAACCAGTTCATCGCCGAGTGCATCGAAATCTCGAGTAGTGACGTGTTCGCCGCGAGGCTTTTCAAATTCAGTACGACGGAGAAATCGAGGAATCAGGTCCTTCGAAGTTTCCAAAATGTGAAGGACGATGCTATTCAAGACGTATTCACGCTGCGCATGAGCACACGATATGGCGGCAATTCGGACCTCACACCGGCGAGGCGGGACATTTATGCATTTTCCGTTTGGGTCGAGGTCAGTTGAGATCGAGCGCGCAAAGGAGATCGCGTTCTGGGAAAGATTCATTGGCAAGAGTCGGATAAAGCTGGCAGAAGCGTTCGAATTGATCGCCCCCTCGGGAACATTTTGGATGACAGATTCCCCGGCATTCATCGATCGATTGATCCCCATAGAGACTCTGCGACGAATGTATGCTGATATTCCGCCTGTAGATAGATTGGATGCTGTGCCTGAA
>JBAUZG010000140.1:0-10219 GCA_049585195.1 Bryobacteraceae bacterium
GACTGGCTTGACACGAGCCCCGGCGAGACTCATATCGACGATTAGCTCGGCGTCCCAACAGGTTCGATTCTCGAGATTGAAGCCGTCGGTACGCTCGAACGTCGAACGCCGGAAGAACGTACCTTGCTGGAAGATGTTGCAGGCCCCAATTGTGTATCGCCGGAGATTCACCGTATCAGAAACTCTCGATCGTCTGGATCGGCGGCCTTGGGAGTCGATGATCGCGATGGCACCTAGCAGCACATCTACTTCATGGTTTCGCTCGAAGAAATTGGTGACCCATTCGAGCGCGCCGGGCGCGAGCCGGTCGTCGGCGTTGATGTAGCCAAGAAAGTCGCAGTCACTGCACTTTGCGAATCCTTTGTTCAGTCCGTCCGCCGGACCTTGGTCGGATTTACAGATGATGAGATCGATATCCGCAGAGCGTTTTTCGAGAAGCTCGCGCGATCCATCTGTACTGCCGGCATCCACAATCACGTATTTCAGATTGTTGCGGACTGGAGTTTTGACGACTGAGTCGATTGCGGCATGTAGGAAAGATACCTGATTGAAGCTTATGGTTACGATCCCAATCATAGAGTGGAAATTAAACTACAGGCCTGAGACCACGGAGGCGGTTTACTATTTGGAGCCTGGGATATCTCAGATTCCAGGAATGCTGACTAGCGGGCTCTTTGGATCGATAGTAGGAATGCACTATTATGACTGCGCCGAAGAGAACGGCGTTACTGGTGCGGTGAACACCGCCGAACGGACTCATCAAGAGATCCCAACCACACAATAGGATGGCTGTGAGCAAGACCGGATCGACTGAAGTTAAGTTTTGTTCGGAAGTAAGCGCTCGAAGGCCAAGTACCGCCCACGCGAGCATGATCACGAAAAGTACTGGTCCGAGCGCTCCGCCTTCAAACCAGGTCTGGAGGATCTCCGAGTGACCCTTGAATGTTGTAAACATAGACTCGCCGTTTCTATAACCTCGTTTGTCCACGGTGCTTTGCGCAAGCTCGTCAATCAGGTCACTTGATGAATAGTCTGAACCATAGCCCACTAAGGGAGACCTGAGGCACGCCTTAAAAACTACCTTGATTTCGGATAGGCGGCCCATCGAGGACTCCCGCTGGCGGTCAACATCCTTCGAAGAGACAAAGTGCCAAGTAAGGCTAAGGGCGGCGAAAACAAGCCCGACAATAGTAACAATCTGTAGAACGCCGGCATTCTTGACGTACTTTGCAGAAGCTCCCACCAAGTAGATGACTCCCGCGAGGACCGCGACTGCGGCTGCATTCCTGCAATCCAGGATCAGGTTCAGAACGCCAGTTGCGATCAGTAAGCCTGCGCCAGCGATTCGGGGAAGACGCTTGGCGAGAAAAGCCATGACGAAATCAATCTGAGCGGCGCCTGAGAACTTCCACATGGCGCTGTCAGGGTCTAGATAGCCAAAGATGCAAGTTGATAACGCAAACCCAACAAGCAGCCAGTCGAATCGCTTCGGTTTTCGCGACAGCAGGTGCGCTACAGCCAATAGGTCGGTAAATTGAAAAATGAGGCGCGCGGATGTTTTTAGCATCTGCTCCGTTTCAGTTCCTGCAACCAGATCGCTTACGAGGTAGCCGAAATACATTACAGGCATCGCAATAACCAGGGCCTGGAGTCCAAGCTGCCGTATTACGCGCGTGAGCCTCCCCGTGATGAGAAGGCCTATGCAGAGGGGCACGCCCAACATTTCACCTATGTAGATCGGGCTGTCGTGATGGACCGGGACGCCGAAGGCGAACCCGATAAAGACGGAAATCAGGACGTCCTGCCAAGTCAAAAGGTTTCGAAGGGACATGGGCTGCGTCGCTTGCGGTCGTGATAGACGTGTCTTAAGAGGTGAAGTTGAGCCTTTGGCGCGCACTGAAGCGTTCATTGTATTGAGGATTTAGAGCGAAGTAGCGGAAGCTACACCATCGACGTGGTTCGGTGCGCGGGCCGCTCGCTTTTCGCGCCAGATTAGGAATCCTGCGGATAGGGCAACTGCGACGGCACAAGCAGATGTGGCGCCGCTCGCGGACAAGTTTCCTGAAAACGAGATCAAGCCGCCAACGATAGCGAAGTTCACGCAACACTGGATCAGGAAGTGCAGAAAGATATCGCGAGCGCGTCCGCGTCCGATCAGTACGTAGTATGCCGGCGTCGCAAAAAGGCTGAGGTAGTTAGCCAGGACCATGATGCGAACGGCGGTGGTAATCTCCGGAACAAATCGGGAGCCAAGCCAGAGCTTTAGCGGTGTACCGATCACCAACAGTGCCACTATGACCGGAACAGACATTACGATTACCGGCCTTGTGCTTTTTCTGACGAGATCGGATATCTTTCTCTGTGCATCCTGAGTCGGAAGGGCGCAGAGCCGGCTTACTTCGGTCGAGAGTGCCTTGTGTCCGACTTCGACTAGGCTTCGCAGTCTGCCTGCGGCGTTCATGCCAATGTCATAAATGGGGACAATCGAAAGGCTGCCGTACCGCGCCAATAATGTCCGGTTTACAGGACTGATGAGCATATTGAGCATGGAGCTTCCGAGCATCCAACTGCCAAACGACAGCAGCGCTTTTGCCCGACTGAGGCTAATGGCCTTCAGCGAATAAAGCGGCGCTCCAGAGATCCGCCTTGCAAGTATGTTGCTCAAGAGATGTGTTGACGCGTAGGCAGCGGTTGTTGCGATCAGCAAGCTCCAGACGTTGGCGTGCCGGAGCAGTAGCGGGATGGAGATAACCAATGTTAGTGATTGCGAGCAAAGGTTGCATGCGTTGCAAAGGTCGATTCGCCCCAGCCCATTTAGGACGTTGTTTGACAAATCGGTCAAGAACAAATAGACGGACAGGCAGGCAATAAACGGCAGAATCGCAAGAGAAGTAGCGACTTCCGGGCCGCGCACGCCCAGCAGATGGACAACGAAGGGCCGGAGCGCGGTAACGAGTGCGACCAAGAGCGCGCCGGAGATGGAGATCATTGCCGATGCGGTGCTTACGCATTCCTTAATTCCGAGAAAATTTCCCCTGGCATTTTCCTCGGCAATCTGTTTTGCTACTGCTTGAGACAGGCCAAGATTGCCGAGCTGCGAAAAGGCGATCACGCTGGACAAGACTAGCCATAGTCCGTATGTTCTATAGCCCAAGAAGTGCAGGTACAGCGGATACGAACTGGCGGCAACACCGGCAGCGATAACAGAAAGCCCAACCGACCGGACCATATTCTGCCTCAGCCTGGAACCAAACAAAGTCTGGCGGGCTCGAGTCCAGAGGGTGGGCGGCTCGGCTAGTTTTTGAGCGGCAGTCGCCATGGTAGTCGGCGAAATTAACTCGCGGCGCTTTCCGTGTAGTACTTGCTGTAGCCGTAGCTGTATTGGTAGTAGTAATAGCCGCCGGTGTTGTCCTTTGAGGCTCGATTCAGCACCAGGCCGAGAATGTTGGCGCGGAGCTGACGAAGCGTTTGGACGACGGCTGCGATTGCTTTTCGGTCGGTCTCGCCCGCAAGAGCCACAACCACGACGCCGTCGGCGGTGATTGCCAACTGCATCAGTTCGGCAAAACCCAGCAGCGGCGGAGCGTCGATGATGATGAGATCGTACTCTCGCGACGCCTCTTCGAGAACGTCGGCGACGCCCGGTCCTACGAGGTCGGCGGCGCGGCGAGAAGGCGGCCCGGAGGGCAGGAAATCGAGATTTGGATTCTGGGCGATTTCTGCTAGGGCTTCACGCCAGGTGCAGTCGCCGGTGAGGACGTTCGAAAGGCCGGTGGTCCTCGAAAGACCAAGCTTGCGATGGAGCGTCGGGCGGCGCAGGTCGGCGTCGATTAGAAGCGTCTTCTTGCCCTGCGCGGCGTGGGATAGCGCAAAATGGAGCGCGGTGGTTGTCTTGCCTTCTCCTGGCGTTGCGCTTGTGAAAAGGATGGAGCGGAGGTGGCGGTCGAAGTCGGCGAGGAGAATCGAGTTGCGCACCATTCGAATCGCTTCTTCATACCCGGAGAGCGCCCGTTCTTTCAAAGCGCCTCCGGCTGCGGAGGTGCTAAGAACTGCTTCGGAGCTAGCCACCGTGTCACCGATGGAGGGCAGCAGAATTTTGGCGTCTCGAACCAGTGGAATTGTTCCGATAAGGTCGGTTTGGAAAAGGCGGTTCACCAGTTCTGGATCGCGTACCGTGATATCGAGAGTGTCCATTAGGACGACGGTGGTAATGCCTAAGAACGCGGCTAGCAGGGCCGCGACTAGAAGGTTCAACAGTTTGTTCGGAAACACCGGGAACGAGGCGGGGCGTGCCTCGTCGGCAATCGCGATGTTCCGGCTTTCGAATCCGGCGTTGATGCCCGCTTCGCGGATTTTCGTAACCAGCTCTTCGTAGAGCTTCTTGTCGGCGTCGGCTTCGTCTTTGAGGCGCTGATAATCGAACGATCTGGAATTGATCTGGTCGAATTCGCCCTTCGTCTCGCTGACCGCCTTCTGAAGAATCTGCTCGCGGTTTAACGCCTGTTGGTAATCCACCTCGATTCGGCGATTGATCTCGGCTCGCACAACTTGGTATTGCATCATCAGTTCATCGAGTTCGGATTTAGCGCGAATGTACTCGGGGTGATTTGGTCCTTTGCTGGCTCTGACGGCCGCGAAACGCTCTTGCGATTCGTTGATTCTGTCTTGCAACCGTTCTAAATCGGCGCCCTGGCCGGAAATTTGGTCGGCCGCGAGGTCGCCGGATTTTGTGGCGTTATAGATAGCTTCTTTCTTGACGCGGTCGGACTGAGCGTTGGTGTATTCGGTATTTAGTTGCAGCAAACGAGCGGACACGATGCTTGTCTTTTGTTCGGGATTGACCACGTTCAGATCGCGTTCAAACTGGGCCAACGCTTGGCCGGAGCGCTCCATTTTCGCTTTCAGCTCATCCAACTGCTTCTCCATGAAGTTTGCGGCGCTCGTGGAGGAATCGATCTGAATGCGATAGATGTGCGAGAGGTACGACCGGGCGATTGCATTGGCGACGTCGGCAGCTACGTTCCGGTCAGGCGAACGATAGGCAATGCGAATCAGGAAAGTGTTGGGCGGCCGAATTACTTTGAGTCTTTTCAGTGCGGTAGGCGAGGCTGCTTTGAGCCTTGCCTGAGCAGGAGTCAAGCCTTCTAACTGACCCTCCTTCTCGAGCAATCCAAACTGTCGTGCTACGGGGCGGAGCACGGCGTCGGACTGGATGAGTTTAACCTGTGTCGCGAGATATTGGTCGGATTCCTGCGCGGAGCCGGGCGACGCTTTCGCGTCGTCGCCGATCACCCCAGTCTCGCTTTGACCTGTAATGTTGATGGTTGCCGTTCCTTCATAGATGGGCTGCAGCTTGGCGGAAACAATGTATGTCGCCACCATACAGCCGACAACAAACATGAGGATCTTCCAGACTTGCCGGCGGACTATCCAAAGGTAATGTCGAAGCGGCACGGCGCCGCTCTCTGGCTCAGCCGGCTGAGGTCCTGAAGTTGTGAGGGGAAGCGCCGGAGGGTGCTCGTAAGGTATGGGAAATGTTTGTAGTTCGTTTGACATCGCTGTGGGTCCTAACGAGTTGCGTAGATTGCGGCGCTGGTGGCGGCGCCTCCGAGCATCACCAGGGTGCTGACCGATCCGAACGCGAGCCGCTTGGACTTGCTGTCGGGGATGTAAAGCACATCGTTCGGTTGTAGTGGCACATCAGCCGCTTTGCGCTGAAGAATTTTGGCGAGCTCGATCGGGAGCTCCTGCTGTCCGCTGGGGCCCTCTTTGCGGATTACATAGGCGATCTTCGAAGCGAACTGATCCAGTCCTTCTGACAGAGCCACTGCCTTTACTACTGTTGCTTCGTCCTGTTGGCGAAACGGATAGGCTCCGGGCTTGTGTACTTGGCCCACAACGAAGAAATGTTCCGCTTCGGGAACGCGAACTTCTTCGCCGCCAGTCAGAGGGATGTTCAAGGACTGGTCCTTCCCATCGATCAACGCCCGAGCGGCTATGCGTTGCGATATTCCCGCGCCCTTTTGGGTAGCCGATAGTCTACGAGTAACGATGATGTCGGGCCCAGCTGTGTCTGTCAATCCTTGGGCTTTGGTGATGGCGTCTAAGAGAGTTGTTCCTGGGAGGGCCTGGAAGGTGAGGGGGGATTTTACGGCTCCGACTACGCTGATGGGGCGGCTCTTGTATTCGGCTACGGAGACGGTTACGACGGGATCGACCAGGATGGCTTCGTTGCTGAAGGCGGTGGCGATGGAGGTTTCGATTTGGCTTGGCAATTGGCCGATCACGGTGATTTTTTGTTTGAGCATGGGCAGACGGATGGTTCCGTCGGCTCCGACGCGGACGGTGCGGGAGAGCTCTGGGGAATCGTAGACTGTGACCGCCAGGAGATCGTCGACGCCGACCGGTTGGCTCGGGAGGTTGTAGACCGTTGTGGGAGATTGCTGGTCGGCGTTCATTTGGGGCGGGGGCGCGGGTTGTTGGGCCGTTGCTAGAGTGGCGGTGACAGTTAGAGACAGAGCGAGAGAAGTGAGACGATGCATTTGAGTTTAGGTAGTTTAGGTGGTTAGGTACGTACGTTGGCCGGACTAGGTCGCTTACGCTTCCGGCTCGGATTCCAGGTTTCGGGGGTTCGAGGTTTTGGAGATTACGAAGATTCCACGATTTCGGAGTATTGGAGATGTCGGCGATTAGGAATATTCCACGATTTCGAAGATTGCAGGTTTCGGAGAATCGAGGTTTCGGAGATCAGGAAGATTCCAGGTTTCGGAAGAAATCGAGATTTTACGGTTCAGGGTAGCGGGCCATGTTATCGCCTTGGCCGTTCAGCACATACTCGATGGCGGCTTTGAGGCTTGTTTCATTCCAGAGGTAGCGCGTGCTTCCGTGATCTGTCCAGTAGCGGCGGTGCTGAATTCCAGGGCCTTGGCGGCGAAATGCGCGAGTGGCAAAGCCTTGAAGCCGGAAAGCATTCGTTCCGGAGGCGCTTCTCCGTCAATCACCGCGTGGACATGGGTAGTCCGGACATGGACGGCATGAGCCATCCATTTGCGGTGCGTGCAGACGGTTAGAATGGCCTGCAACGTGAGCGAGCGCGCCTCGTTGTCAAGGACCCACGGGGTCTCCTTCAAACGCGATCGCCAATAAGCGTCCCGGCTCGGATCGTGCACCAGCATTGGGCTGCCTGGAATGCAATGCCGAGAATCGACCCAGCCTTTTTCCGACCCGGGCAGGTGTGTACCGTATGAAGAAAAAGTCAATAGATAAGCCAGTGGAGGCAAGGAAATGGTCGCTTACGCTTCCGGCTCGGATTCGAGATTTCGAGGTCTCGTTTTAATCCGCGGCCAATCTTTGGTTTGGTTGCCGCCGATAAACGCCGATGGACGCGGATAAGAGTATTTGTGTTTATTTGTGTTTATTCGTGGCCAACCGGTTACGCGTTGACTAAGCGGGCAGATTCTACGTTATCGAGGAACCACTGATAGGTGGACTTGATGCCATCGTTTAGCGTGATGCGGGCTTTCCAGCCTAGGGAATTCAGGCGGGTGACGTCCAGGAGCTTGCGAGGAGTGCCGTCGGGCTTGGACGTATCGAAGATAAGTTCGCCTTCGAAGCCCACAACTTGCTTGACGAGCCGTGCGAGATCGGCGATGGTGATGTCGTCGCCCATTCCGACGTTGACGATTTCTCCGCTGTCATAAGTTTTCATCAGGAATACGGCGGCGGCGGCGAGATCGTCGACATGTAGGAATTCACGGCGGGGTGAGCCGGTTCCCCAGATGACAACTTCGCGCTTTCGTTCGGCTTTGGCTTCGTGAAATTTGCGGATCAAAGCGGGGAGGACGTGAGAATTCTTCAGATCGAAGTTATCGCCGGGGCCGTAGAGGTTGGTCGGCATTAAGCTAATGGCATTGAACCCATACTGCTGGCGATAGGCCTGGCAGAGTTTGATGCCGGCGATTTTGGCGATGGCGTACCATTCGTTGGTCGGCTCGAGCGGTCCGGTTAGCAGGTATTCTTCTTTGATGGGCTGCGGAGCGAGCTTGGGATAGATGCAGGAGGAACCGAGGAACTCGAGTTTCTTGACACCGGAACGATGGGCCGCTTCAACAACGTTGAGTTGAACGGCGAGATTATCGCGGATAAAATCCGCGGGATAAGTAGAGTTCGCAAGGATTCCGCCCACTTTTGCTGCGGCGAGAAACACATACTCGGGCCGGTCGGCCTCGAAAAGCGCGCTCACGGCCACCGAATCGGTAAGATCAGTTTCCTCGCGCGTGCGGAAAACGAGATTCGAATACCCCTGTTGGCGCAGATGACGGACGATGGCGGAGCCTACGAGCCCGCGATGGCCAGCGATGAAGATTTTAGAGTTCAGTTCCATTCCGTTTTCAAGTCCGCTCCCTTGCGGTCGCGGCTCGGTTACGCTATCGCGTGGGTGCGGCCGCTCGCAACGAGTTTTTCGTCCTGCGCCAGGCGCAGGTCGGAGGCGGTCATCATGGCTACCAATTGTTTGAATGAAGTTCTGGGCTTCCAGCCGATGGCTTTTTGCGCTTTGGTGGAATCGCCCATCAGGTAATCGACTTCGGTGGGCCGGAAGTATTTGGGATCGATTTCGACGTGTTTGCGCCAATCGAGATCGAGACAGCGTGCGGCTTCATCGAGAAAGTCGCGGACGGAGTAGGACTCGCCGGTGGCGATGACGAAATCGCCGGGCTCGCGATGTTGGAGCATGAGCCACATGGCTTCGACGTAATCGCCGGCAAAGCCCCAATCGCGCTTGGCCTCGAGATTGCCGAGGAATAGTTTGTCCTGGAGGCCCATCTTGATGCGGGCCAAGGCGCGTGTGATTTTGCGGGTGACGAAGGTTTCACCGCGGCGCGGGGACTCATGATTGAAGAGAATGCCGTTCGTGATGAAGAGATTGTAGGCTTCGCGGTAATTGATGCACCACCAGTGCGCGGCCACTTTAGCGACAGCGTAAGGGCTGCGGGGATAGAAGGGCGTGGCTTCGCTTTGAGGCGGTTTCGCGGCTCCGAACATTTCCGAAGAGCCGGCCTGATAGAAACGAACAGTGCGACCTGTGTGCTCGACGTGGTCGCGAACGGCATCGAGCAGGCGGAGCGTTCCGACGGCGTCGGCATCGGCGGTGTATTCGGGCAGCTCGAACGAAACTTTTACGTGCGATTGAGCGCCGAGGTTATAGATCTCGTCGGGACACGATTTTTCGATGATGCGGCGCAGGACCGAGGAATCGTTGAGATCGCCGTAGTGCAGAGTGAGCTTACTGCCGCGCTCGTGAGGATCGCTGTAAAGATGATCGAGGCGGCCGGTATTGAAGCTAGAGCTGCGGCGGACGACTCCGTGCACGTGATAGCCCTTGGCGAGGAGGAACTCGGAGAGATAGGAGCCGTCCTGGCCAGTGATTCCGGTGATAAGCGCGGATTTCATAGAATTCCTTTAAGTTTAACTGACTGACGTAAGTTTCTCAGGCGAAGAATTTTTGACGAGGCGCGAGAGGCGCTCGAGCTCGGAGGCGAGAACGTTGAACTTGAGCTTGAGCTCGCGGATGTCGCCGTCGGTGGAAGCGGAGGTGAATCCGTCTTCGAGAATGATCTTCTGCATGGCGGCGCGAGCGAGTTCGGAGACGCTGCGAGCGCCGTTTTTCGAGCAGGCATTTTGGAGCAGTTTGTATTCATCGCCGGACAGGCGGAAGCTGACCATTTTGGATTTTCTGGTCGATTCAAAGACGGCAGACAGGGGCATGGCGTAAACGAAAAAGTATGTAGGAGAGGCGGACTGAAGTCCGCCGCGGGCTAAAAGCCCACCCTCCACGGGGATTACATGGGGCGGACGTGGGCGCTATCTACTTCGGTTGCAACGGAGCGTTGAAGGAGATCGACGGAGACGATGAGGCGGTGTTGGCCGCGCGAGCCAAGCAGAATGCCTTCGACATCGGCGAGCGGACCGGAATGCAAGCGGACACGTTGGCCAACACGGAGAAAGGGGTGGGGCCGGCAGAGAGCTCCCGAACGGACGATGGATTGAATGGCTTCGACTTCGGTGGGATTCACGGGAGTGGGCTGCGATCCAAAACCGACGATGTATTCGACGTGGGGAGCGGAAAGCGCGGGCAAGCGGTTGTTCCATGCTAATTTACAGAACAAATAACCAGGAAATAGCGGCGAATAGAAAGTTTTTACGCGGTCGGAGTACTTGC